>NC_009425.1 GCF_000016325.1 Enterobacter sp. 638 | reverse complement strand
GGATTTTTAACTATGATTATCTAAATTTAAGTTGAATGGCATATCCTAAAGATCGAGGCTAAATCATAAAGAGGAACCAAGTTTAGTAAATGGCATCGGACTATCTGGTCGCTCAACCAGGATTCTAGTGAAAATACTAATAAAGACAGCGAGCTCTAACTCATAATTTTACGGACTCAAAGTCATGGCTGACCTGCTCCCCATTAATTGATACATGATTCTCCTCTACTTTAAACAGTGCCAGTCTTGGCTTGACAGAACTGCATCGTCCGCTATTGCTGGAGGCTTACCTAATCAGCGTCGGGCGGGGCTGGGGCTGCAGATGCATAGCCGAATCGTTTACCACTGGGTAAGCCTACGTGACGACAGGGTAAACCCTACACATCAGGAAGATAGCTGGAACGAGTTCCAAAAAGCAGTAAAGTCGGATCGATGACGGTAAACGGTTTGGAGAGATGAGGAAGGAAGTAGCTGGTAAGAATTTCTGTAAGAAAGGGATAATTTCTGGAGCTGGCAGACGGTCCGCTGAGAGCGAGGAGCGTAAGTTATTGTTGTTCGAGCTTTAAGTAATTTTTTCTACTTCTGTTTGCCCATTCCTCTCCTGACGGAGTATCTCAACCAAAGCGGTCACCCTAAATTTGGTGGTAGTGCCCCCTACCTTTATCGCGTTAGTCTGCCTGTACAAAGAAAAAACTTTTACATAGGAGAAAATCGATGATTTCAAAAGACAATGCCGAGCATTATATCTGGGGGCATAATTGTGATGGCTGGTATCTGCTAAACCGCCCGGACATGCTAATTATTCATGAAAAAATGCCTCCAGGTACTCAAGAAAAACGGCACTTTCATTCTGTTTCTAGGCAGTTTTTTTATGTTCTTGAGGGGAACCTGACGATTGAACTGGAAGGTAATAAACATGAAATCAAGGCCCGACAGGGAATTGAAATCCCACCGGGGGCAAAACATCAAGCTAGGAACGACAGCCAATTACCCGTCGAATTTATTGTCATCTCTCATCCGACAACGCGGGGCGATCGTACTGATCTCTCATCTTGTTGATAACGGTTTTCTTACAGCAAGTATGACTGGATTAAGAAGACAGCAATTTGCTTCTGATGGGAATGTCTGCAACGTCTGCTCCTGGCACAATGTCGACTTTTAAGACTGGCCACGATGTCAAAGCACGCGATTATGCTGCCGGAGATGAGTGCCACTTCAGGATTACATCTGTCATTCAGATGGATTTGCGCATAGAGTAAAGAAGAGTTCGCTTAACTCCCTTTTATGCATTAATCATTATTTAACAACAATCAACACCCATTATTACTTTTTAAAGAACATTCTTTCTCTTCCTCTCCGGAGATCCGAAAACTCCCAGTTCCGGATCTTCTTCACCCGCCCCGGCGCGCAGCGGCGCAGAAACACAACATGTGCCACGCTTTCAGCTGCATTTTCATCTATATGTAGTGCTTTGACCCTGCCCCGCGATCACCCGCTCACCACCATAAAAGGCCGGTGTGGTTATTCCGTGTGCGTGGTACACTTCCGGAAAGTTGTTATACTCCAGAAAATCGGATCTGCCGGAAACGGTCATCCGGTAATTTAACGGAGTGGCTATATGGCTGCTTATTATCATCCTGAAAATGATAACGGTAGGAGAAAATCATCTAAGTGACAGATGCAGGCGCGCAGTCGATTGTGCTGAGCGGGATAATTGTCATTAGTGACTATTAACTAAGGAATTAAGATGCCAGATAACTCAAATGAGAATGAAACCAATCATGGTCTTTCCGGCTTATGGGATCAGCTGAGCGACTATCCAAAGCTCCGGTTACATCAAACAATGCATTTTGGCTATCCACTGGTGCATGTTCTGGATGAGGAGGGGCGGGAACTTGCACGCCGGATTGACTCAACAGGGCGCTGGGAATGGAGGGAAAGTTCACCGGAACGATGGACACCTCAACCCGAAGAATACCTGATTGAATATGAGTTTGAGGGTGATGAAGAACGAGACTGTTTCCAGCTGGATATGCTGGACAGACCGTTCGGTGCATTTACGCGTCTTTAAGGATCGAGGCGGGATTTCTCAATAAAGGAACAAACATGGCTGACTGGTTTATTGCGACCGAGGGCGTGAAGGTGGTGAAGGACAGCGCCAGCCTGTGGCCGCAGATCATTACGGCGGTTTCATCTGCAGGTGCAGCACTTGGTGGTGTGTGCCTGACTCATCATTTTACTCGCAGACGGGAAGAACGCGCGGCTGCTGATAAGGCTGCCGCTGAACGACTGTACCTTGCCACTGAGCTGGCTTTCCTGCTGGAACGCTACGCCTCAGGATGGACATATCTTCGTTGGACCCATCTTGAAAAGCTTAGTCAGGACAATAGAATTCCTGTGCTGGACCTTTCAGCAGCCAGCGGTGACTGGCGTGTTCTCCCGCCGCGCCAGCTATTCAAGATTCGTTCGCTGGAAGCTGACTATGTTGCGCTGGTCTCACGGATTAGTAAGCTCACGGATTCTAATGACGACCGCTTCGAACTGATTCTTAATTTTGATTGTTTTCAAACTGCAGTCAGAGCTTTTATTCTGTCAGCAAGATTGCGCAGGGAAGTCGGGCTACCGGATTCTGCTCATTTGAGAGATAAATCAGGGGTATTGCGAGGGTTGCGTGAAGCGCGCCAACGCAGCTGGTCCACAGAGGCGAGACTGAGAAGATTTGAAAATGAGGCATTTGAATCAATACAGTTACGTAGCTATCAACAAGAAGATGAAGGGCAACAATGATGCCTGGACTTATTACGTACAATGCCCAAGATACGCAAGCTCAGTTGCCAGTAGCCATCGATTATCCGGCCGCTCTGGCGCTTCGCCAGATGTCTCTGGTGCAGGATGACCTGCCGAAATATCTGCTGGCGCCGGAAGTAAGCGCCCTGCTTCACTACGTCCCGGATCTGCACCGCAAGATGCTGCTTGCAACTCTCTGGAATACAGGGGCTCGCATCAACGAGGCGCTGGCGCTTACGCGTGGGGATTTTTCCCTGGCGCCGCCCTACCCGTTTGTGCAGCTGGCCACCCTCAAACAACGGACCGAGAAAGCCGCCAGAACGGCAGGTCGTGCGCCTGCCGGCAGCCAGGCTCACCGGCTGGTACCGCTTTCCGATCACCAGTACGTCAGCCAGCTGGAGATGATGGTGGCCACACTGAAAATTCCGCTCGAGCGACGCAACAAACGCACCGGCAGAATGGAGAAGGCTCGCATCTGGGAGATCACCGATCGGACGGTCCGCACCTGGCTCAGCGAATCGGTTGAAGCTGCAGCGGCCGACGGCGTGACGTTCTCCGTGCCGGTGACGCCGCACACGTTCCGTCATTCTTACGCCATGCACATGCTGTATGCCGGTATACCACTGAAGGTGCTGCAGAGTTTAATGGGGCACAAGAGCATCAGCTCGACTGAGGTGTATACGAAGGTGTTTGCGCTCGATGTGGCGGCGCGTCATCGCGTCCAGTTCCATATGTCAGAAACTGAGGCTATTGCGATATTAAAAAGGAAGTGAATTTAATCTGAAGATAACAAGATAACAAGATAACAAGATAACAAGATAACAAGATATGATAATAATATCTTGTTATCAGAGGCTTTACTTAAGTTTAGATTTTTCAATTAGTTGAGATATTTCATTCTGAGGTAGCTTTTCTAAGGCCATCACTGCTGCCCTGACCACATCAGATCTGTTAACCCTACTACGCCCGGATAACATCTCTTCACGTATAATGTTATCAATGGCCCATAAATTCTCTTCTGCCAAAGAAATGCTTACTGGCTTAGCTTTGCTTGTAGCTACCTTTTTGGACGACGTTTCCAAATCTTTGTTGTTCAGTCCTGCAGTACCGCCATTTATAAAGGAAGCCTCGTCTCTGGATTGTGTATTCGCTCTATTCCTCACAGAATAATCTCCTTCACCAGTGCCTCAATTTCTTCTTGAGCTTTAACGTTCTGTGTCTCAAATATTGTCATTGATTCAGCCCATGCATCCCTATGGGCTTTGCGATCACAAACACGAGCTTCAGCAAGCTTCATTTCAGGGAAATCTTTAAGAACTTCTGCGGCCTGATTTGCTTCATTAACAAACATGTTTGTTGGTGTCATGTTCAGAACTAAGTAGCCTCTAACAGCTTCATTGAAGTCTTTAGCAGCTGTGAAAACAGAACATGTATGAGGGACAACGTCTAGATCCATCTGCGAGGGGCGTAAAGGAGAAATGAATACATCTGCGGCCATCAATCCACTTCGCATTTCTGCGCTGTCGCGCCCTGCGCAATCAGCAATAACGAAGTCATACGATTTTTCATGTTCTTTAAGCATTGCTTTAATGTTGCCAGTAGCACCAGTGACCGGCATATGGGGTAAGTTTTCTGGCCTGTTGTTATACCAGGTTAAAACTGATTTTTGGTCATCAGCATCAACAATTAGTACGCGTTTTCCCAGTGTAATGAGGTACGCAGCGAGCGAAACAGCGAGCGTACTTTTACCAACACCACCCTTTTGACTGCCAAGAACTATGATCATCATTCCACCGCTCATATTGTTAAGTTAGTAAGATAATACGACATCAAAGATAATATAACAATAAGATGTTATCTTGATAAGTTAACATCTTAATAAGTTAATTTGTGTATTTAAAACAGTGTCATATTGTAATTTATCACATCTTAATTAGATGTTATCTTAACATGTTATTATTTTTAATCAGGTAACTAACTCGAAGCAGTTCTATAAATGGAACTTGTATGGAAGAAAAATCCTAGAGGCTATTTTGAGCGTAAACTGTTACTGGTAGAGAAGGAAGCGCTGCTTCATGTCTTCAGTAATGGTCGCAAACCGGCACAGGCTGATTTGCGTATTGCTAATAGAATTCTTGAAGAAATGGACAAGAAAGAATTGTGGCTCAAGTGCGATTGCGTTGGCCCAGACCCGAAAGCTGAAGCTCCCTTTAGCTGTGAGGTTAATGGAGCCAAACTAAGACACGTTCAATCAACAAGACCACATGATGAACAATGTCCTTTGTATAGGTTGAAGAAGGAGAGAGACGCAGACAATACTCCTTCTGAAGGTAAAACTGTAAGTATCCCGGCAAAACGGCCCATTCACTTTTAGAGATCTTCCGACATACTGATTATGTCACCTGTGGAGATAGCTATGCGTAAGATCCGATTCACTGAACACCAGATTATCGCCGTTCTGAAGTCCGTCGAAGCCGGACGAACCGTCAAAGATGTCTGCCGTGAGGCCGCGATATCTGAAGCCAGCTATTACAACTGGAAGGCCAAGTATGGCGGGATGGAAGCGGCCGATATTAAAAAGATCAAAGATCTGGAAGACGAGAACCGGCGGCTCAAACAGATGTTTGCCGATCTCAGTCTGGAATGCCGGGCGTTGAAAGATGTTATCGAAAAAAAGCTTTAAAACCAGCGATAAAGCGTGAACTCGTCCGCTATCTGACGGCGCATTTTGCCATGAGTTTACGCCAGGCCTGCAGGACGTTATCGCTGAGCAGGACGGTATATTTTTATCAGCCTGATACCCGGCGTGATGAACCGGTGATCCAGGCGCTGACTGAACTGGCAGAACGCTATCCGCGCTACGGTTTTAAGAAGCTTTTTCAGGTGCTTCGCAGGCACGGTAATGCCTGGAACCATAAACGCGTTCACCGGATTTACTGCCTGCTGAAACTGAATTTTCGTCGTAAGGGTAAACAACGTCTGCCGGTGCGCAACCCGACCCCGCTGGCAACACCGCAAGCGTTAAACCAGAGCTGGTCGATTGATTTTATGCACGATGCACTCGTCTGCGGCAGACGCTTTCGAACCTTCAACGTGGTGGATGATTTTAACCGTGAGGTGCTGGCGATAGAAATCGACCTGAATATTCCAGCTCAGCGTGTCGTCCGGGTACTGGACAGGATAGTAGCAAACCGCGGATATCCTCTGAAGATGCGGATGGATAACGGGCCAGAACTGGTCTCACTGGCACTGGCGCAGTGGGCGGAAGAACACGGGGTGATGCTGGACTTTATCAAACCGGGTAAGCCGACCCAGAATGCCTTTATCGAACGGTTTAACCGGACGTACCGGACAGAAATACTGGATTTTTACCTGTTCAGAACCCTGAATGAAGCACGGGAAATTACAGAGCGCTGGCTGGCTGAATATAACAGTGAGCGACCTCATGAATCCCTGAATAACCTGACGCCGGAAGAATACAGATTGATGGCCGAAAACACGGAAATCTCAAAAAGTGCGTGGAACTAAAACGGGTGTGCTTACAGCTCCGGCATCAGCCAGACGAGGAGAGAACTGATAGCCCAGCAACCAGAAAAGACCGAAGATCAGGTCACTGGAACCTGCCGTATCCCTGGAATTGTCCCCCTTCAACCGGGCGCTGCAAAAAATCTGCATTCTCCACCTTTACCCCCACGCCATGCGGACAGATAAAGGTTTTTTGCTTGCGGAGGAAATGCTCACCTGGCTCCACAATAATAAGGGGCTTCTTTTATTATTGCTGTACCTGCATAATCCCATTCGTTTTAGAATATTGTTTTGTATAAGAGGCGCTTTGTATACCTTCTTTATCCAACGAGATAGAAACGATGTAGCCAGCCCCGCTAATTTCATAGTAATTCGCGTTGAGGCGCTTAACCTTAGCCTTTTTGTTATTGATAGTGGCCTTGAAAAAACCGTTACTAACGGTAGCTTTCACACCTGGACCCGTTAGCGTAGCTTCCCGCATAGGATCGATTACATGTGCTGCTTGTGCGTGTTGTACAGCATTAGCCGCGTTTTCGAGTGCCTGTTTCTCAGCAGCAGCATTAATAGCTGTAGTGCGGTTTTGTTCAGCAAGATAGCAAGTGGGTTTATCTATCCCTTGTGCTTCACATTTAGCCATACGATCAGCTTCTGTAGAACATCCTGCAAGAATTGAGATGCTAACAACTACCATCATTAATTTTTTCATTTAATCACCGCTATATGTCATTTCATCAAATTTATTTCGCAGCATAATAGCCACAAAATAGATACCGAAAATTATAACCAAACCATTATAGTCCTTTCATAATGAATAGACTGAGCTTAATAAACATATAAGACAAAGTATATGTAGCCAAAAAAGAAACCAGTAAGAACTAATGCAAGTGAAAGGATAGTAGTTAGAATAATAAGTTTGATCATAAATATATCATCTGGAAAGTGTAAAAAAGAAGTCTATCTAACGCTATGTAACAAACAAACCCATACCCTAGGATGCTAAACAGACTTCTTTTCTATACACCCCATTATAGGGACGTTATAGATAAATCAAAAGCCGATTCCGACACCTGCGCCCATAGACAGATCATTATTAGTTGAATCGCTGATACCAGCTTTGATCACTGCATGCTCCCCAGCATGGAAGGAAGCGCCGACGCTTAGAGCTTGTTCATCTTTGAATGAACCTACACCAGCAGAAAACATCACTGATTGACCTGCTTCAACCTGTGGCATTGATGCAATCGCAATAGCGCTAGCCACTCCGCTACGTGCTTCTTTTTTGTTGCCGTCAATTTCATTTTTCAAGCTTTTGAATTGTGCATTGCTGTTAGCTTGTTGCTGAGCAAGGACCTGTTTTGCATCCTGCAAATCTTTAGCTACGGTAGCGGTTTGGGTAGCTGTAGAAGCGATAGCTGCGGTGTTTGCTACTACTTTTGCTTGCATAGCTGTATCAACTTCCATCTTCGTGATGGTGGTTGTTACGCCGTTTTTACCGTCGCTGCCTTTATCGCCTTTTTCACCATCTTTACCATCAACAGCGCCGAATGTGGTTGATGCAGTGGTCTGAGTATTGATTATACCTGTAGTTAAAGTACTCGGTTTAGCGTCTACTGTTTTCACAGCTGTAGAAGAAAGTATAGGCACGATTGTGTGAGGGCCGCTAACGCCAGTGGCGATAGGAGTACTAGTACCCTTAACAATTGGTATAAGAGAAACCATAGGCTGAGGTACAGGAATAGGCGTTGCTGCCGTCTGAGGCTGAGGAACATTCATTGCTACAGGAGTTTGTTGCAATTTCTGAGGGATCGCCGCTGGTGTAGCTAAAGGAATGGCCATGGGCTTAGGTGATACAGCAATAGGATTAGGAACATTAACAGTAGCAGGTGTAGGTGTTGCCATTGGTTGAGGTACTTGCTGCAATTTAACTGGAGTAGCAGCAGGAGTAGCCATAGGCTTAACAGGAAGCGCTATAGGCTGTGGAGTAACTGGGGTAATAAGGTTAGGCTGAGGAGCTAATACTGGAATTTGATGCGGAACATTCATCAGTTTAGATGGTGTAGCTACTGGAGCAGCAGGTGTAGCCTGAATATCAGCAATACGTAAAGCAGCACCATCGAAAGTATCGCGAGCAAGTTGCAATTGGTTATACATTGAATTATCAGGATGTGCTTGATAAATATCAATGATTGATTTTGCAGCATTCGCTTCGTTACGAATTTGCTGAATAGCTTCAGCTTTTGCTTCCACAGTCATAAACTGCCCTGCGTAAACAGAAGAAGAGAAGATAACACCACACACAGCTATAGCTACAGCGTATTTAATTGATTTCATTAAAGAATCTCATTAATATTAAAGAAGTTGAATGTCAACTTATCTAGATTCGTTCGATTATTCGTAGACAGTATTGTTTCTTTATTAGCGACAAAACTTAATTTATGGCGTGAACTATCCCGGAAGATGATGATCAGAATCTTGACGTAGATCACATTAAACATCTTTAGCTAAAAGGTCGAATGTGAGTTTTTAGGCATTATTGAAATAATGTTTCATTCGAAACATCACATGATGTTGATTGATGAATTAGATAGTATGCTAATGACTTATATAAGGTGTTTGAGGTCCAATGCTGTAAAAAACCACGGGTACGAAACGGCCCAGTATGTGGAGTTGGATCAGGACGGCGATTTGTGACAAGTCAAAACCGTAATGCTTCATTGCGATGGGCGTTGCCGTCAGGCCCAGAACCATTATTCCAAATCCGGATGAGCCGGAAAAAAGGGCGACAAGATACGCAGGCTGAGAAACCACTTTTTACACGGCCTTGCCGGCACTTGCCCGGAAGGTTCACCGGGCTGGGCCGGTATCTGCAAACGTGCCAATAACAACAGGCCCAGCGAGGCCATTATGCCCATAAAGAGGAATGAGCCTACATACGGCACACTGAACAATACACTGCCGAGACTGGCCAGAAACGGGCCTAACAGGGCTGCTACGACGCCCCCGGCCAGTACCAGCGAAATAGCTTTAGTACGAAATGCCGGGAGTGCAACTTGGGGTCCGTTTGGATATCGGAAATTATTGTACGCTTAGTGCATTTCCAAACTGACCCTTGGTAACTCCGGCCAGGGCGTGACAGTGCGCCGGAATACCGCTGCGGCCACCTCCCATTAATCCCCACGCCACCTGGACATAACCGTTGTTCTGTCCAGCGCCAGCATTTCACCACCACCGGCTGCGCGGCCAGCTCAGAATCTGCTGGCAAATCCCACCTGTTACGTTATCTCCGCGCCTGCCTGGACATTCAGGTAATTCAATCCAGATGGCAACAGTCAATATCAGAACTGGGCAATCACCACCCTGGTCTTACCTTCTGTATCTCCTCTCTCAAGATCGCTTATCACTCCTTTCGGATTATTCACCCAGCCATCAGGGTCGTAAACAAAACATACCAACGTGTCGCAGTCCGGGTGTGCGCAGTAACGGGCCATATCAATGATCAGTTCTTCTCCAATTTTGCCAGCGCTGAGGGTCTTACGGGTTTTCTTCACCTCAATGACTATCTTTTCCTTCTTTAGCAGAAAGTCCTGTCTGGATGACGAGCCAGCATAACTCGGTGAAGCCTCCTCTGCCCTGACGTCATCAAAATGCAGCACCAGAAGTGAATGAACCAGATCCTGTACATCATATTCATCGCTAATTTCAATCGTTGGCCTTCCATCGTGCCTTTTCTTTAATTGACGGCAAAAAGCAGGAAATTTATTGAGAATATTTATTATGAGTTCTAACCCATCATTTATATTTGCCAAAGCATTTGATATTGCCGGAATGGAATAAACTAAATCTGCTTTCGCTGCATCAAATGCAGGTTTTAACTGTTTGGTCAGAATTTCATGATTTGATGCATAAAACCCGCTCTCTGCTTCAACAAACCCCGTATAAAAATCAGAATCCTTTCCATAACTATCAGTAATTAGTTTTTTAGCTCTGGCTATCCAGGTTTTATATTTAGGTGAATCCACATATTCTTTGTTTTTTCCCGAAAACTCGCTGAATGCTGTATATGTTGTCGATATGACTTCCTGATATTCCAGTTCCAGTTCATCAAAGCGTTCTGCCAGTGTTTTCTGCGTCATAGTGCCGTCCGGGTTGTCTTGTCTGATTGCATTAGCTGTAAGTGCAGGAAATTTTATCATATTACGTCTGCCTTTCAGTCACATTGGACGTTCAGGTGATTCTGTCCATACGAAAAAAACACAAAAGACTTGTTAACAGGTCATGTAAAGAGTACCTTTAAGACTGGTTAAACAGTCTTAAAGGTGGTTTTATGCCTAATATCATTCTTACCGACACAAGCGCCAGTGTAAGCGAGCTTAAGAAAAATCCGATGGCTACAGTCAGCGCCGGTGATGGCTACCCGGTTGCTATTCTGAACCGTAACCAGCCAGCCTTTTATTGTGTACCCGCAGAGCTGTACGAAAAGATGCTCGATGCCCTGGATGATCAGGAACTGGTTAAGCTGGTCGCCGAGCGCAGCAACCAGCAACTGCACGACGTGGATCTGGATAGCTACTTATGACTTACACAGTCAAATTCAGGGATGATGCGCTGAAAGAGTGGATGAAGCTGGATAAGTCCATTCAGCAGCAATTTGCTAAAAAGCTGAAGAACTGCAGTGAAAATCCTCATATTCCCTCTGCAAAGCTGCGTGGGATAAAGGACTGCTACAAAATAAAATTACGTGCGTCTGGTTTTCGCCTGGTCTATCAGGTGATTGACGATCAATTGATTATCGCTGTTGTAGCCGTAGGTAAACGCGAAAGAAGTGATGTTTATAATCTGGCAAGCGAACGAATGAGATAATAAGGGTTAATTTCCCAGGCAGTTAGACATACAGCATTTTCTGTCCATCATTTTCTACCACTTGGTCGTTCAGGTAATACCGTCCAGATCCTGCTATTTTGTCGTGTTCTACTGGAAAACAGTGATCTGACCTAGTAGGATGGAACATATAATCACTAACTAGTAAGCGCATAATGAAAAAGCTCCTAACTTTATTTATATTTTTTCTCATTTCCTGTAATTGCAGAAATCTCTGTTGTTAACATTAATGCCATTGATAAGGACGGAGCACAAAGCATTAAATTTAGAAACATTGAAATCACTTGTGACTACTACGGTAAAACCCATACTATTAGCGATGAACAAAAAGTGATAGTTATTACTCAAAGAATATGCGCTAATTTTGGAACTACAGTAAATATGTTTGCTCAATTACATTCCCCAATCACACTTGATTCAAAATGGATTCCTGCAGGTTCAAAATGGACACTCAGGTAATTAAATCCATAAACATAAGGTAACAATCATGGGTTTTGTAAATAACATCACGTACAAGAAAAGACCACTACCCGAAGCCGCCACTTCTGAAAATTTTTGCACAAAAGATTTAGAGTTTTTCTGTCCATTCTATGTTGTTTCCGAAGAAGGACGGTTACTCAAAGATAATCAGGATGGAACCTACACAGATTTAAACTTCACAGGGAAACTTTATGTAAACTGCGAAGATAAAGACTATAACGCATATTGGTTTAGTTTTGATAAAACAGGAAATCTGTTCGAGACCAGCCTGATTCTAGATGAATAAGCCGAGCTGCGGCTTTCTCTGCTCACCTGGACACAACAGTCATTTTGCCCAGGAATTGAAACCATGCTCTAATCACATTTTTAAATTGGCGGAGATTGATATGTATCAGGAAGTACTTGATGCGCTGAATGAAGAGAAAACAACTCGTCAGCATATGAATAAAATGGAAGATTTTTATAATAGAGCAACAGACCCCGATCTCAAAAAACTGATTCGAGCTGTAGGTAATGAGTATGCAAATTGGCTTGATAGATTCAAAAAATTAGCCAACCAAAAAACTACTAACCCGATCAGTAAGCAACGAAATGTAGCTAAAGCGAATGCTGCTCGAAAAACAAAATTCATTCCTTCAAGGCCAATGGAAGACGGAACAGTACCCTTATCCGTCTCGGCACTTATCGCTTACTGTAAGAGCAAGATCTAGAACTGCTGTTCCGGCCGGAGCGTAGCCCGGTCGGTTCTGCATTCCCACTCGGATTAATCCCGCGCGGTTAGACATTAAGGTAATTCTGTCCAGCCCTTGTCATGTAATGCTCCGTTTTCGACGAATACATCCCGACGACATACAAAAAATGCTATCAGTCCTGGACGTTTTGGCACTATCGGAAAAATTGTCCATAAATTATTTCTGGTACTCATATTTGTTCTCTTTGTCATGAATCATACACTGTGATTCACATAAAGATCATTTTTGAGGACTGGCAAGCTTTTATACTGAAAAAGTCTTTTTATTTTCCTATAACTCATTGAATATAATAAAATAAGTATAAATATTTCCCTTTCTGTGCCGATAATTAAAGGGGCAGAAAGGAAGGGTGATGAACGATTTCCATATTTTAAGTCTTTGTGTTCAGAATCAAGATGTGGCGGGCGCCATGCGTGTGCTGCGGGATAAATCGGAGTTTGCGGCACGCAAAATTCTGGAAAAATTAAAGGTCCGCGTGACGTCACAGACGGGCAGGGCATTCTGGCATCATGTCCAGAACTGGTTGCTGAGCGCGTGCCGTCAGGAGAATATACCGCGTGAATCATTCAGTTCCTGGCCTTCTTCACAGTCTTCAGACTCCCGGCAGGGTCAGTCCTGCCGCCCTGGATATGGTCAAGGTACTGGCGCTGCTCGCCATGCTGGGCGACCACATCAACACGCTGTTCCTGACGCCCCCCGAACCGCTGGCGTATGCGGCTGGCCGGATGGCCTTCCCCCTGTTCACGCTTATCTGGGCGATGAACGTGCAGCGCAGACCAGAACGGCTCCAGGTGAGGGCGAACCGTCAGTGGATATGGGCCGTCATCACCCAGCCGGTGTTCAGTCTGGCCTTTGCCGGGCATCAGCCCTGGTGGGCACTGAATATCCTGTTCGTGTTCGCAGGCGTCACGCAGCTGCTTGCCCTGCAGTACCGGTACGGGAAGAAAGGACTGATGGCCGGCGCTCTGGTGCTGGGCATCCTTGTCTGGCCGCTGAGTCCGGCCAGTTACGGTCTGGCGGGTATTGCCCTGGCCACCGGCATGGTGACAGCGACAGGCGGAAAAACGCCCGGCGTGCAGCGTGCGGGAATTATCGTGACCGTGCTGTCGCTGTGCAGCCTGAACGGGGTATCGCATCTGCTGAGTCTGCCGGCAGACACGCTGTTATTCGCCACCCTTCCGACACTGGTGTTCCCCCTGATGGCCGTATCCCTGAGCATCCAGTGGTGTCCTGCAGGCGATCAGCGCTTTATGCCCCGACATTTTTTCTACATTGCTTATACCGGCCACCTGCTGGTACTGCTCATCCTGATGCAGCTCTGGTGAGAGAGCCCCGGTTTACGGGGTGTCAGCCCTTCCCCGGCGTGCTGCGCCCCCGTTTCAGGGGTTTGAAGCCCAACCGTACGATATCGTACGCTAAGTGCATTTTTTGAGCTGATTGGCCGAGTAAAGAAAGTACGTTTCCGTTCCATTGGGCTTCAAACCCCGCTTACCGTACAAAATGTTCCGTTTCCCGGACTGACCCCAGTGACTTCAGACGGTGGTGAGTATGGGAGTGAGCTTCGCGAACGATACATGTTTTGACGTTGGAATCCGGACGTTCAGCAGTAAAGATGCCGCTCCCCGATGAAGAGGTTCCGGAAACGTGATCACCCCCCTTCCTGCCAGACGGTTTTTCACTGGCACATGACTTTGATACAGCTTTGCCGGTAGGTGGCGGGCACGAGGACATGAAGGTCTGTGGCAGCGGCTGGATACTAGTTACAACATCCCTCTTAAAGCGAGGGTGTTCCGGCCCTTCGGGCCGGGGCGGCGTCGGTTTAGCAGGGGTCAGGGGGGGCTTAATGCTGGATTCTGGCCAGACCGGGGCCCGGCGCTTGCGACGGGAGGAACCCTTATCTTTTCTCTGAGCGCATGGCCGTGAGGCCATTGCATGCGAAGGCATTATGATTTATCCACAGAGTTGCGGAAGACAAAAATTTATCCTGTCATGAAATGAAAAGGGACATAAAAAAGTGGGGTAAGATTATTTTGCGGGTTTGGTGTTATCTGTATGCGGCTTACCTGATTTATTCGTTTGCGGGTTTCTGTGGAAAAAAATGAAATGACGTCGTCGGGACGTGCCAGATCGGATGGGATTGGGCAAAAAAAGAAGATATGGCGCCGAGCTGCACAATAAAAAGGCAATTTTGTGATAAAAAACCAACGCCAAAAGCCCCGGTCAGGGGCATTCAGAAAAAATGAATGTGTTACGGTATCAGGTCTGCTCAGCAGGTGATAAGGCAAGATCCAGCTGATAGAGATGCTGGATGGCCAGCACCCTCAGACGTTCGGATGTGCACCAGTACGCCTCGTCGGGCGGCATTGTTTTGTAGATCCACGCTGACATAGCATGGATACGCGCATCCACGGGCAGCTTGATAAGACGATTGGCACGCTTACGTTCAGCCCCTTTCTTACGCCGGTAGTGAAGTGCCTCCCGCTGCTTCTGGCTGTACCAGCGTTTACGGGCGGTATGAGGCGATATCTCATCGTATTCATTCATGACACCTTCACGTATCAGCTGGTCGCGCTCAGCGCTTGTCTTGAGTTTTTTGTCCTGTTCCCGGGTCAGTTTACTGACATTCACACCCAGCATCTGAAAACCGACAAGCGTGATATAAACATACGTCGGCAGCCAGGAGCGAGACTCACGATCCCATGTGCGTTCTTCAGCCAGACCCAGTACACCAAAGCGAACCTGTTCCTCAATAAGCCGTGAAAGGCGTGACACCGTCACCTCTGTTTCAGGAATAACATTGCCCTTGCTGTCCTTTGCGCTCAGTTCTTTAGCCAGACGCGAAATACACATACCGACGGTGTGTTTCCCGGCATCGCAGAAGCTGATAAGCACAGGCCAGAGCGCATCCAGGAGACGCTGACGCTCCGGACGAAAGCCGTACTTGCGACCGGCTTTACGGCGGCCGGCAACATACAAAGGATGCCGCGAGACGTGCATGCGCAGGCTGACCTGACCGGTTTCTTTATCTTTCTGTACCAGTCGGTTATAGGCATGATCGAGTTCCCCTGACAGCTTTTTATAATGCTCAGGGCGATACCAGGCTGGATTTTCACACTTGGGTTTCGTTGAATGGTCGCCGCGCTGACGACGGGTCAGCGTTTTAACGGACGCGACAAGAAAGCCATCCTGTTTTCCGGCATCGATATCTTGCCAGAACTGGACTTGCTCATCTGCAGGCAGGTTTGACCAGTGGACTGAGGTTAGATTCTCATTCACGGCGACCTGTTCTTAGGGCGGCCGGGTATTGTTTTCTATGGTGCATGCGTTATAATCCTTCACAGGCATCGCGCCTGCTTTTGGACCCCCTGATATCTACCCTTCCGCCAAGTTGAGAAAGATATCAGGGGGTTTGTGCATTCAGGGTTCAGCAAAAGGCTGTCACCTGCTCCTGAGCGTCGTTATGGACACGCCCCATCCGTGTTCCTGTTTTCGGAAGTCCGCATTTCTCCCGAAAATTGTTCTGCCACCTCTCTGCCTCACCACAAAGCAGTCAAATATAAATTTGAGTCAGGTCACAAAACTAAATCAACGGTCAGCCCCACCACAAGGCTCCCGTAAACCCCTGAAGTTTACCTTTTCACACATGACTTTTCCATACGTAATGATCCCGAATAGCGTGCTAAACGGATCAGGATCGCGTATATCGCGTGCAGAAAGACATCAGCCACGAAAGAATAAGTCTGGAAATGGGCTATTTCGCAACGCTCGCCGCAAAACAGACCGTCCGGCTGTTTGAGGAAGCGTAAAAGTGCAGAGGGTAAGTCAGGCAGGAACGCACTGAAGCCAGTTCTGAGCGGATTCTGGCGGGAACCCGCTCACCGGGGTGTCAGTCAGTGCGCGGTAGAAGCTTTCTGGATAGCGGCTTCCAGTGACGCTGCCGGAACATATTCAGGGAATACGGTGATATTTTTGGGCGTCGCGCCTTTCACGGGCATGACAATGATGCCGGGGGTTCCGGTCAGACCGAGCGCTCTGGCCAGCGCATCATTACGGGCAAGAAGCGGTGAAAAATCATCCCTCACCGGCCCCGTAAAGCCGGCCAGACCCGCGGCCTGCACAATATCCTGTCCGGTCAGTTTCCCTTCATCGTGTCCGGTGGCATAGACGGCATTGTGGTATGTCACATAAGCCTCAGCCCCCTTTTGTTTCCAGACAGACAGGCCATACCCTGCGGCTTTAGTTGAATTTTCCCAGCGCTCCCCAAAAATAGGCCATTCTTTGAAGAAGTAGCGCACGTCCGGGCGGGATTTCATGACGGCCTCCATTTCCGGGGCCATTTTGCTGCAGAACACACACTGATAATCAAAGAATTCAATCACCGCCACGCCCGCGTTAGCCGGGCCAGAAGATGGCGTATCCGGATCGTTCAGCAGGGCCGCCTGGTTATCCATCACGCGGACGGCGAACTTCAGCTGCTCCCGTTCCCGTTTTTGTTCCTGCAATTTCATACTCACCGTGACCAGGATGTCCGGATGCGCAGTCAGGTACTCTGCAGCGATTTCGCCAATACGCGCCTCCTGCTCGGGACTGAATACGACCGCAGGGGTCGAGGCGTGTGCAGTCGAAACAAAAAATATGTATGTTGTAACTAATAAAGAGCTTAATGCTGTCGGTTTCATAGGAAATTCTCAGGTCAGTATAGGAAGGTTTAGCGTTCTTTCTGGATGGTATGGGTCAGGGTCTGTTCATCACGCTCCGGCATACGGCCGCGCTCTGCAGGCTCTGGCTGGCGAACAATATCCCGCTCGCTGTTCGCCAGTTCGCTGACAACTCTCGATGCGCCGGCACGCTCTTCAGGCGTTCTGTCCTGCACAATCTCAGCCTTTTCAGAATGTCTTCGCGCGGCATCACTGGCCGCAATGTCTTCAGAGCTGGCAATGTTTTTGAGTGTAGATCGGTCAGGTTCGTTGCTTTCTTGACTTGCTTCAGTGCCTGTGAACTCAGGTTTAATTTGCAGAGTTTCTTCAGCAATCCTGCGCAATGCCTCCTGTTCACGGGCTTTTTCGGTGTCTGCTGACATGGCCTGTTCCGGCTTCTGTTTTTCAGTTTCCGGCAGCACAATGTCCGTTTCGCGCCGGCTGACGTTGATGGCCGCTCTCTCTTCCGCATCCTGTCGTTCACCGCCGGTCACTTTTATGAGATGTGATGAGGGTGATTCTTCGCCCGTCTGCCACACCACGCCGTCTTTCGGATTCGCTTTTACCGCCTCGAGCGCGGCACCGAGGTCACTGACGACATGGGTATGACCGGACTGACTGCGCTGAAGCACCGCCCCGCGTGCTCTTTCGGTCATGACCATCCGGGTGTCACCCTGCGTCAGTCGCCCCTCCGGGCTGGAGACCAGAGAGACCAGGGCCAGACCCGCACTTTTCCCGTTATTGTCATAAACCGGGAGCGCCAGCGCCGGCTCTGGAAAACGGCGTGTTGCGGGAATAATCTTCGCCGTCAGGGAGGTGTCCTGCATGCCCTGATGACGGACCCAGGCCCGGCCAATCGCCGTTTTACTCACAGGCTGCCCCATTGCCCAGATGGCCCTCGCCTGCTGGCGCTGGGTTTCAGGGTGAAGGGCATCATGCGCGGTCTTGATGTCGCGCTCAGGCCGGGTCACCGCTTTCGTCCAGTCTGCTTTGCCGTCGGTGTAGATCTGAACATGCTCTTTGGCACGCGAAGCCGAAATATAAAACGCCCGCCGCGTGGCCAGCGCCTTGCGCCCTTCCTCTGTTCCCTCCAGGGAGATAACGTAATCCGTGCTCGTCCCCTGCGCACCGTAGCCCGTCACGGCCCAGCCGTAGTCCAGATGCTGCTGCGCCCGGACGCTGTCCGGATTGATGGTGACCATCCCTTTTTCCCCGCGCAGGCGAATGTCCCCTTTCTCGCTGACGGACTCGACGGTAAAGCGCTGGTTCGCCGTCTGCCCCTGCTCGCGGTCGGTGGCCGTGAAGCGCAGCAGGTCGCCCTGCCGCACTTCTATCTGGTTGCGCTTAAACAGCTGCACGTCCCCGGTAATCAGCTCCCTCGGCGAGTACAGTCCGATTTTCCCCTCCTCATTGCGCACGGTGACCGTGTTGCCGTTGCGGTCCACGGCCAGAACGTCCTGGTAGCGGTCGCCCCGTTTCACCACCATGCCTGCCGTCCAGGCCTGCGTTTTATTAAACTCGTGACGCGTGTGGGTGATTTTATCGAGTACCGGAACGGTGATGGCGATGTTCCCCAGCTCACCGCGCTCACGCAGCTGCCTGTGGATACCGGCGTTCACCGACTGGCGGTCAGCGTTGAGCTGCGTGATGATGAGCGTCCGGGCACGCGCCTCGGGGGAGCGCCCCGTCCAGTCACGCACAATATCGTCCACCGGGGTCTCCGTTTCGTGGAATGCACTGTCGGGCGGGGTCGCATCCGCTTCGCGGGCCACGCGGTCAACCGGCTGCGCCTCAATGCGTTTCAGGGCAGCATCGATACGGTTGTCGATGATGTCGTGAACCGCCCCGCGCAGCTGCACATCTTTCTGACGCACAATCTCTTTCATAATCGCGACATCCATCGGGCTGCGCTCCTGCATCAGCTTAAAGGGCGCACCGGAGTCGACGGCTTCAAACTGGTCAATGTCGCCCATCGAGACGGCACGACCACCACCGGCGGCAATGGCCTGGAAAAGCGCCGCCGTGTCCTGGTTTCCGGCCATTGAGGATTCATCAATCAGGAAGACCTGACTCTTGTAGTCAGGTTTCTCACCGGCCGCCGTGGCCTGGTCATGCTCAACAATAAAGGATTTAATGGTCTGGGCACGCACACCCACGTCGCTCATCTCTTTCACGGCCTGATGCGTCGGGGCCAGTCCCGTCAGCGCAGGCCGCGCATCGGCCGGCAGCGTCTCCAGGGCGGCCACCACTGCTTTCATCTGCGTGGTTTTCCCCACGCCGGCATACCCCTGAATACCGGTAAACTGGTCAGTACTGCCGAGAACCAGCGACGTCGCCTGTTTTTGTCCCCCCGTCAGCCCGTTAAGCACTGCCGAAGGCACCTGGTCGAGTAACGGCTGCTGCGTGTTTTTCCCCTCATCCACGACCCGCAAAATGGCTTTCTCCATCTCCCAGGTCGAGCGGGCAACCAGCAGGGGTTCGCCCCCGGCCGATACCTTCAGCAGGTCGCCGCGTTTCACCATCGACGAGATTTCATCGCCAATCTGGTCAAAATCGGGGTGATATTTTTCCGCCGCACTCGCGAGCGTCAGTTCACTGAACGTGACATGTCGCTGGTCATTGATGGCACGCCATACGGCAAGCCCGGCCTCTGTTCTCACGCTGTCATGGAGACGGCCCACTGCCTCGCTCACATCCTCCTTCCCGCTGAGGCTGCGGACCAGCTGCACGGGGGAGGCATTTGTTTTCATCCGTTGCAGGCGGGCTTCAGCTCTGTCCTGGTCTTCGGCAGTAAACACTTCGGCGCGATGGCCGCTCTGTGCCAGTGAGTTCATGGTTTGCGTGGAAATATCCCGACTGTTGAGGGCAGCCAGCACCACGCCCGCGTCGTTATCGCGCCCACCCGGGGCGCTGACGTATGCGTGCGTTACGTAAAGCGGCTGGTCTTTCGGCAGCATCAGGATGTCATCCCCCCTTTTCACCTCAATGCCTTTCTCGCTGATCTGCGTCACTTCCAGCCGGTCTTTGGCTTTCAGGTTGTGCTCGCGGTCACCGGCCACCGACATCAGACGTTCGCCCGTGGCCACGCTGAGGGTTTCACGGTTATACAGACGCCAGTCGGCGGTGACCTCACTGATTTTCATGCGGGTCAGTACCCCGTCGCCGTCAATCAGGGACAGCATACGGGTGTCCTCATGGACGCGATCGATAACGTAGCTATGACGCTCTTTTTTATCGCTGCGGTCCTCAAGCACCATGCCAGGCCGGTAAGAGCCGGACATGCGGCGGGTTTTGGTATCAAGCCAGACCGGCTGGCGTGCCTCTATCTCCACACCTTCGCGTGCCAGCTGCCCGGCATTCTGAAGGGCATCCCGGATAAGCCCGGTCAGGTGCGTTTGCTCGCGCTTCCCGACCACCACAGCGGTAACATTCTCAGCCCCACCGCTCAAATCGGCATACCGGATAGCCAGCGCTTCGTAACGGTCACGTTTGTTCGTAATGCTGACCACCTCAGCCTCCAGCCCCGGTGCAGGTTCGGTCCGGCGTGACCGGGCAATGCCGGCAGACTCCAGCACCGACATGGCATTGCCATTGGCCTGTCGACCTGCGCTGTCGAGAAAAACCAGCTGCGCATCCTGCGCCCTCGCCTCACCCAGCAGGACCAGAGTCTCCTTCAGCCCCAGACGTTCCGCCCCTTCGATAATCAGCGTGCTCTGGGGTTTAAGATGAAAGTCCCCGCTGAGGACATGCTGGCGACTGACCAGCCGGTCACGGAGCGCGTCGGATTTTTCAAGCGAAAGGGCACGCTCGGCCGAGCTCGCAAGCACCTGCACGTCGCGGCCCTGCGCCAGTGAAATACCGGTCAGCTGAGCGGTCAGGTCACGGATGCCGGCCACACCGGAAGGGGCATTCATCAGCACCAGGGCATCCTTTTCCACGACAGACAGGGCCGGCGGCGCGTACTGTTCCGGGCGGGTGAAGCTGACCACGGCGGTGGATTTCAGGTGTTCCTGACTCAGGGCCTGAATGGAGAGTTCGTCCAGCAGATGAATACGGGAGGTAAACACGCCTTTCTCACTGTCCAGCGGAACTATCATGCCCTCCTTAAGCGAGACGTCGATCGCCTGACGGACCTGGTTCATATCGGGCAGGGTGTCGCTCAGTTCGGCGGCGGTCAGCATCAGTTCACCAAAGGTAAAGCGGGTTTTACTGTCACTTAACTGCGAGATGGCCAGACGCACAGCTTCAGCCAGCTCCGGCAGGGGGGCGTCGGTATGCAACTGCGGTTCCCGAAGAGAGGTGCCAGTTGACGGCATTTTTCCGGGTCCGGCATGAACCGGCTGACTCAGAGTGTCAGTCGATTGTGCTTCTGTCTGGTTGTTCGCGGTTTCCCGTTCGGGTGACACGTCCTGTGGCTCAGGGGCTTTTACCGTCAGGGGGGTCTTCTCCGGGGTGAGCGATTCAGGCACGGTACGAACCGTGGCAGCAGGAGGAACGCGTTCAGGCGGCATCGCCGCTTCGCGTGGACCCGCATCACGCGGCACCACGCTCTCCTGATAGGCTTTGAGATCATAGCCCTTGTCTTTCATCTGATTGAGCCAGCGATCCATCAGACGCAGGCGGGACGGATCGACCTTTGCCTGGCGGGTATCTTTCGCCGCCACATCCCGGCTGCGCAGTGTGGCCTCCGCACCGATAGCCCCCTGAATTTCGCGGCCCCGGGAGGAAAATTCGTCACGAACGTCCTCCGGGACGCCTTTAATTTCCCACATGCCATGTTTCCCGACTTCCTCCACCTCATGGCCGAGGGCCTCCACGTGCTGGCGCAAGGCGCTGCGGTAGATTTTCCCGAGCGTGACCTGCATCTTCATCACCGTCTCGATAAAGCCGGCGTTATGGATATAGTCGGTGGCCAGCGCTTTCCATTTCCCGTCCTGCTCAGTCATGTTGGCGATGAGTAAATGGGTGTGCAGCTGCGGATCGAGATTACGCGAGGTGTCGTGGGTAAACGCGGCGGCCACCATTTTGTCGGTGTGAACAATGGAAGTGACCCCGTCTTTCGTGTCGCGCGCGGAGATAAGCTTCTCCACATAACCGGCCGCTACCCGGACGGCATGGTTATGGGCTTCCACCATCGCTTTATCCCCGCCAATCAGCCCCAGAATGGAGACACTTTTAGGGGCAGAGAACGTCAGATCATGACCGGGACGGTGAACGTGGTTGCCGTTAATCTCTTTCCCCAGGCGCGAGCCATCAGGGAGACGACCCTCAAGGACGGCCGTGAGGTCATCCCCCCGGACGCTGCCCTCAAGACCCAGGGCTTTCGCCCCTTCTCCCAGCCACAGGCTCTGGAGATTCCCGAGGAAATAGTAGTTATCGGCATTGCTGTAGTAGCCGGCGGCTCCGCCGGCTGAGGCTACGGGGGCGACTGACATCATAGGTCTGGCTCTCTGTCATCGTAGTGTTGGTCGTAATCGCTGTAACCCGGATCGTCCGGCTCACGGTGACGTAAAATGTTCTCTTCTTCCTGGGCCAGTTGCCGGCTGACACGATGGGTTTCAGCCGCGTGTTCAGGCTCGGGAGGGTGACCTGCCGTCGTGATGCTCAGGCCACCGTCTGCCCGTTCAGAGACATGCATCTCGAGATTCATGGATTCCCCGCCGGCATTATCCTCACCCTGCTGATCGCTTTCCGTGTTGACCGGGCGCTGACGGGCTTTTTGCAGCATGCCAAGGGCGGACGTCGGCGCTGGCTCAGGCGAAACGGGGCGGTTACGCAGACTTTGCAGGGCTGCAGGTAATGCAACCGAAGGGACAACTGAGGCTGCCGCTTCAGAGGGTGCAGAAGACACAGCGTGCTCAGAAGGTGTTTCTGCGACAGGAAGACCACTGTCCGGGGAAGGCGCGGTCTGACGGATACTGTGAAGCGATACCAGGTTGTTTTTTTCAGGTTCAGTGGCAGGGGGTGTCACCGGACTGTGTTTAACCGGTAAAACCGGCTCATCGGGCTTATTCACGGCGGTCACGGCCGGCGCAGGTTTCTGCGATATCGCCGAGGCAGTCACGGGTTTTGCCACCACAGGCGTTTGCCGGACCGTTGCCGGCGTGTTTATCGTGGTGGCGGTTTCACTGTTACTGCCTTTCTCCAGCACCTCATCACCGGTCGGGAAGGCAAGGCCCGCGACGGAGGCCGCCCGTTCATTGGCCTGAATCACCTTTTCCAGCTCCGGACTCAGGGCGTCGTGGATATTGCGCTCTATCAGGCCAGGGTGGTGCTTCTTCTGCTCACGGTATTTCAGCTTCAGGCGCACTACCGGATACTCACCCGGCAGGCGCACGTAAAAATTCAGGTTGGGCAGGCGCATCACCTGCTCGTAATCCACTATCGGGTTATTGACCTCATCCTTGCCGAGCGACACACCGTCACGCACCTGGTCCAGACCGTAGCTGTTCTGCTCCCGGATTTTGCGTTTACGCTGGTTACCCAGCTCCTCCTCCACCACTTTGGCCATCTCGGCGCTCGGGGAGCGACCGTACATACGGGTGTTCATCAGGTCGAAAATACTTTTGGCCAGTTCCCGGCCGTAGACGTGGACCAGCTGCGCCATGTTCTGCATGCCCAGTACAAAGCACCCGCCAAACTTACGGGCTTCCGCGAGAGTTTCTGCCAGCTCAGGAATACGCTGCAGGCTCGGGATTTCATCGTAGATGAACCAGACGCGACGATCGCTGTTCTCCCCCATGCTCTGCAGCATCATGGTGGCCAGTGACACCCACAGGGAAATGAGCGGTCGCACGCTTTTACGGTGCCGGGCCTGAGTGGAGATAAACAGCCAGCTGCTGTCATGCTCCTCTTTTGTCATCCATTCGCGGATGGTGAACGGTGGTTTGACGCCATCATCCAGCCCCTGCAGGTAGCGCAGCGACTTCGCATAGTTGGTGACGACAGAACGGATGGAGATGGCGGTCTTTTCGATTTTCTCCTCAACCAGGTTGGCCGACGGCGTGTTAGCCAGATACTCACGCAGGCTTTTCATGCTGAGTGACAGCAGGGTTTTGAGGAATTTCTCAATACTGCGGTCCGGGTCAACCGACATCCGAATCGCCAGGTCCGCAAAGATGGTGCGCGAGCTGGAGACCCAGAACGGGTCCGATTCACCTTCCACGGGGATCAGGCTCGACGCCATATTGTCGTAATCAACGGCATCGACGCACTCGCCCCACAGCTGCCAGTTCGCGCAGCGATCGTCGTGCGCGTTAAGAATGAAGTCGGTATCGGGGTTGTAGTGGGTTTCGGTGAAGGTACAGCCGGAGTCGTAAATAATGGCCCGGTCACCGCGTTTACGGATGTAATCCAGCAGCCAGCGGATGAGGGTCGACTTACCCACCCCGATGGTCCCGTGCATCAGGAAGTTCATGACCTCCGCCATTCTGACCATGTGCAGGTCACCCACGCGCAGGTCAGACAACTCCCCGTTCCGGCGCAGCAGCTGGTTAACGTCGGCGGCTTTGTCGGTCAGCGTCATACCTGAGAGATATTCATCCTCGCTCTCACGACGCCCTATCCCCACGATGTACCAGGTGACGGCCAGAAAAACCGCCATACTGAACACGCCGCTTGCCAGGCCAGCCCACTGCAGCTCACTGAGCACCTGATCGCCCATTGCCGTCATGTAGGGGTCGGTAAAGATTTGCGCGAGGGTCATTTTCAGCACCATCGGCGTCTGCGTCGGCGCGTACCAGTAGTGAATGTCGTAGAGTTTCGGGGCGCTGGCTGGCATCAGATCGATAAAACTGCTGTTCATCCACGCGAACCACCACAGGGAGCCGTTATCGAGGGTTTCCTGGGGAATGCGCCAGAAGAAAATGGCGGACGCCAGCACGGCGAACAAAATGAAAATCCAGAAACCAATCCAGTTATTCACCTGAAGGAACATGCGCCAGCGGTAGGCGGTCATCTGCCCGCCCTGGGTAAGATTTTTTCCTGCAAAGCTCATAGAAAATGTCCGGCAGTTATCGCATCACCGGCAGGTGATGTGGGTTATCAGAAAGTGGGGAGTCACAAAAGGGATGCTGCGGCTGTGGCCTTAAAAGTGGTGTGTTGCGCTGATTTAGTCAGGTCTGGTAAATTCCTGCCCGGTTTCTTCATCGTCAGTCAGGCTCAGTTCAAACTCCGCCTGCTGACAACCGGACAGCCAGTCTTTTTCATCAATGCCCGCAGCCATCGCCCGGACTGATGCAGCCACATCAGCATAACGGGCTGAATGCACCGATCGAGGTTCCAGGCGCTGGATGGTGTATTCATAACCGGCCCAGTACGCAATATCAGTCGTCGCCTTCCCCTCCGGCAGTGAACCGAATACCCGCAGGTACACGGCCGTCATCATCAGTTCACTTTCAAGATGGATGAGCCACCAGAACTCAGCTGAGTAACCCGGCCGTTCATTTCTCTCAGGTATCATGTCAGGTACATTCCTTACACATTAAGGACGCAACGCTCGCCACAGACAGGGCTGCGCCAGGCGCAGTCATGCGAGGAAGCGAAATTTCACAGGAATAACAGAAAGCACTGACGCACCCGGCTTAAAGCAGGTGGTCGTTAACAGGCTAAAACAGGGAGAAGGGCTGTGACGGACGCCACAGCCGCAGGATGTTACAGAATACCGGTAATGGATTTTGCCAGCTGAGCTTCCAGGACAGGTTTTGCCTCTTCAAACTTGAGGTTCACCTTGTTGGCGTTCGATACCACGCGGGTCTGGTATTTGGCACGGTTGCCCTGCTCAGAGCTGGTCTGTACTTTCACACCGGACGTCCCCTGCTTCAGGGCCGCGATGTTGTCAGTGGTGACCGTTGCTTTACTGCGCTCGGAAATTTGCAGATCGGTCACCATCGTGTAGTTCACGTCCTCGACCATGGAATCTGCCGCCATACCAATCAGGCCGGCTGCCAGACCGACACCGAGCGTGGCGCCCGCAGATGTGGAGTTATACGCGGTGATGCCCGCGCCCAGTGCGGCGCCAGCGGCTGCACCTTCATAACCGGTGCTCAGGAAACCCTGTGAGGCACGCAAATCCATCTTTTCAGCCTTCAGGACATTTGCCTGCACCCAGTAATATGCATCATCCGGAGAATGACTGACGCGGTAGCCTTTTGCCGTCAGCGCATTTGAAATCTGAGTTTCCAGACCGGACATGTCCTGATCTGACGTATTGCGAACCTGCAGATATACCGTCTTCTCTGACGAAGGCTCCAGCCAGATGGTCTGGCTCATCTGCGTCTTGACGTCCAGATTACGCTTTTTGACAGCGGTGGACATGGCGCCACAACCGGAGAGGGCAAGAGTTGAAGCCACTAAGCCAACGACTGCATATTGTTTTAATTTCATTATTTATCCTTTGCATAAAAAAACGTCCTGCTAGCGGCGGAGCGCTAACAGGACTGTTATCGGCTGATTTATTGAGATATTTAGATTAAATCTGGTAGGTGAGGTTTAGATATATAAAAGGGGCTGATTAGCCCCTTTCGTCAGTATCCCCGATTGGGATCATACGTATTCGTTGGCTCGTTGAAGTTCGTTCCCCAACTGTTGCCACTTATATCATGACCCGAAATCCCTCCTACCATTGGCGAGCCAGATGATGGATTTATAGACATACCAGACGAAAAGTTATCGCTGCTAAACATACTTGAATTGAAACTCAAATTGTTTTCTGAAGCATGACTATCGAAACCAGCAATTGCACTTGATGAAAATTCATACGGTGAATTGCCTGTGTCGCTTAGGCCTGACTTATATCTTTGTACATCATGCTCTGATAACAGATGCGCTTTACCCCGATGCACACGATAGAGATTCCCAGTGTCTTTATCCCGCATGATGCTTGTACTTTTGGTTCCATACGCATAAATAGCACTGATTATCCCCATAGTAATTGCCATTGAGAGATATAGCTGCGCGCCTTGTTCCCACAAATAGTACATACATGCAACTTGAAGTGTTGCTACCAGGAATAAAATCCAACGTACAGTTAATCCTAGCTTCAGATGCTTACCAGAGTCTTTAATCAATAAATATATAAGCGGGGCGGCCAATAGGGTTCCAATCACATACATACCTAATAAAGCAAACCAATCTTGGTATGTGTAAATGTCATGAAACGGAACTACATCCCTAATTAACGGGAACCCGAAGTACATGACAAACATCGGTACAAAAGCAATTAAGCGAAAATTACCTTTTTTCACTTCCCCTCCTAACGAGTTTTGTTCTTGAGTTCAGCTAATTGCTGCTCTAGCTCTCTCCGTTTTGCGCTATCAACAATTGGCATCTGTTGGTCTATTTCAGCTTCTTTGTGACCTTTCAAGAATTTGCCTTGAGCGCTTAAATCTTCTCCTTTTAGAATATCACTGGATGCCTGAACAGTGGATTGTTTTTTGCCAATTTCCCCAGCAGATTTGTTGATATTCTGCTCATTTTCAGATCTTTGTCCTGCTACCTTTTGCTGTATCTCGTTTTGTGGCCCGGAATACTCCCCGGCATGCTCTTTTAGCCTCGCTTGATTCTCATTGTACAAACTCCGCATATCCTCCCCGTTAACACCGCCGCTGTGGACACGCCCGGATGAGCCACTGTCAGTAACCTGAGATGCAGCACCCTCCCTTGTTTCTGCATTAATGTTATTGCGCCCGGAAGTAGAACTTCGCGGCCCCTCATAACGGACCTGGCCGCTACTGTCAGATTCTGTTCCGCGTTCAGGCAAGTGATGTTGGCCGCCAGAAGTCACTGTACTCGGGTTATTTTCTGCAGACTGCCCATTGCTGTGTAATGTACGCCCCCCATTCCCTTCAACGATGTAGCCGCTATCACCAGCCGTGCGAGTGCTTCCATATCCTGGTTCAGAATCGACTGATGTTGTCGGCACAATATGTGCCCCACTGAACGGCTCGTGTGCATTGCCGCTGACAAGGTCAGCACGCCCCTGCTGGTAGTCACCCATAATTTCAGGTTTAAGACGCTCGTTAACGAATTCCATTGCCGCTTCGCGGGCACTTGGTGCACTGGTCAGCATGGCCTGCGCCTTATCACCGTATTTGTTACCAGCCCAGTCCACAAACTCCTGGGTGTAGTTGGTATCAAGACTTGCGCTCTCATTTTGCGCCAGGGTCGCCATGCGGCTGAACTCATTACTGCTGGTCGAACTGGTGGTGTACTGATGATACTGACTTTGCGCATCGTTGAGCGTCGCCGCGAACTGCTGGACGTTACTGGTCGCGGCATTGTCGGTATGGTTTGAACCATCCGTTACGCGGCTGCTGGATACCATATCCATCCCCTGACGGAAATCATTGACCGCCTGACTATTATTACCGTGACGCATATCCTGCGTATGGGAGTCAGAATTCTGTATCCCACGCGAGCTGCCTGTGGCATGACGAACATCTGTGGCGGCATTAGCTTCAGCACCAAATTTAGCCACCCCGACATTTAAGCCTCCCCCTACAGTGGTTTTAACTCCAGCACTCAGTGACCCCTGGTTACTGATATCCATCAACGAGTTATAGGCTTCCTGCGTGGAGATATTATTCGCCTTCGCATAACTTTCGGCTGCAGACATCATCATGCTGACACCGCGTGTCGCATTCGTTGCCTGGCTGTTTTCGCTGCCCTGCGTGACGCTGTCGCTGGACCCGTTCTGGTGAGACAGCTGCGAGAGCTGAGACCAGCCACTAGTGACGCTGTGGTTGTAACCATCGAGCGACGTCTGTGCCTGCTGCTCTGCCCGGCGCGCCGACTCCTGGAATCCACTGCTGGCCAGCTGGCTCAGTTTCATGTTCACCGGCAGATTCGACATGGCACCTGAGCCGTCGATAACCGTGTGGCCCCCGGCCGTCTGAGTCTGGGTCGAACCGTTATCCGCCTGCCAGGTCTGCTGCCCCTGACGCTGAACCAGATTGGTGTCCAGCTTGTTCTGGCTGAGGTTGTCCATCGACATATTATTGAATGACCAGTTTCCGTCCGCCGTGGTGGAGGCCACGCCTGCCGAGGTGAAGGCTGCTGAGCTGAGCACGGTACCGGCCACCTGCGAGCCGATAGCGGCAGCGCCTTTCGTCAGAAAGAATGACAGGACCGGAATTGACAGCGCCAGATACCCGGCCAGGTTCGCCACATCCGAATGTTGCAGCGCAATAATATTTTTGTTGGCCAGCACCAGGGGCGTACCGCCTGTCTGCGACTGCAGCCAGAAGTTTGAGGCGAAGTTCAGAATGGCGAACATGACCGGCCACATCTGAAAATAGATAAATCCGCCCACATAAATCTTCAGCGTATTCAACCCAAACAGACTGTGGTTTGATGCCGCCAGGGCAATCATCAGCGGGAACAGACACACCAGAATTAACATCAGAAGCGACTGCGCAAACGGCAGTGTTCGCGTGGCAAGCTCGTTACCCGCCGCCCAGCTCAGACGCTGTTTGGTGGCCGCATTCTCAGTGGCCAGGTTCAGCAGGTTGGCCGTGTCTGACGATCGGGCCGCAAACCCTTTTATCCCCTGGCGCACCGCGCTGTTGGTGATGTTGTTTTTCATGATTTGTGCGGCGGTCAGGCCGCCGGCATAGAAATAGCCATAACTCTCACCCATCGCATTAGACAGGAGGCTGGCACCGTTAAGTTTGTTGCCGAACACCTTCCGGGTGAGCCAGGTAAAGGTCGCACTCCCTGGGTTCACGTCAATATTGGCCAGTGTCCTGATTTCCGTGGCCGCCTGCTGACAGGTCAGGAACTGGCGTGCGCTGGAGGTCATTTTGAAAATGCCCCGGAGCGGACTCGGGTTACTGGTGATAAGCGCCAGCGGGTCAGTAGAGTTCAGCAGCTGGTTTACCGTGTACTTGCCGTTCAGCAGAATGTCGCCAATGACGCAGTTTTCCACATAATCCGGCAGCATCTGCGCCAGCTCCGGGTTCTGTGTGGTGAAGTCGCTGGTCTCTGCCACAATTTGCGAGCCAAACAGCATCCCCGTTTTGCTGTAGGTGACCGAGTCTGGCCGCGACATCAGCATGTCATACGTGGAGGCCATCTTATACCCGACACTGGTCGTCAGCGACGCAATCGCCGCTAACCCCACCGGCACGTTATCCGTTTTCCAGACCGCTGCCGGGTCTGAAATATCAATGATTTGTACGGAGCGTTTTGGAACGACCAGAATAGTGGTGATCAGCATGAAAATGGCCAGCCACTGCACGAACACCATCGGGTTGCGCTGTTTGATAAACGCCAGCAACACCGCCAGCACCGAGAAAGTCCCCGCCATGCGCATCAGCGTACTGAAGGTATTCGCCCCGATGAGGGTGACCACGGCGTCCAGCGCCGTTTTCCACATTCCCCCGCCATAAATTGTGTAGATCTCAAGCATCAGTGTTTACCCCACTGAATTTACACGGAAACAGTAACTGACACAGAGGTTGAAGAATCTTGCTCAGGAGTGAGGGGAAATACCTTGTTTTGTAAGTAAGTTGAATGAGACATTGATTAATAATGCCTCGATAAAATACGGGTATTTTGATGTTCACTTTGCATATCCTCAAATAAGAAGGTCATTGATGGCAACGAACCTGAAGCGCTGTATTGATTGCGAGAAACCTCTTAGTGTTACCGCTCAAGTCTGTAACGGATGCAATTCAACCGACCCGTTTGGAGGAACGCGGCTGAACAATAAAATTTATTGGTTTGTCATGACGATATTAACGATCACAGCACTGACAGTCGGCGGGCTTTGGTATACGGGACTGATTAATCCCCTGAACTGGCTTGCGCTGATTTGATTAACAGGCGAATCCTGCCAAAGTCTGCTGTGAATGAACGGCGGCAGAAACGTGACTTACAGCGGTGCGGGCCTGCAGGATGCAGCCGGAAACAGAGTCTGAAATCGCTGTCAAACCCGGCAGTAATCTCCCATCCCCAGTTTAACGTTGGTCTTACTGACTCAGCATCGTGGCGAAGGCTGCGGGCAAATGACGCGGCTTCTGAAGGCGTCGAAGTAAATGCAATGTAGGGTTTAATACGGTCTACCGGAAAACCATGCCCCTGACACGATGCATATGTACGTAATCCATATGCATTCAGGGTCGCAACCAGCGTCCGGATACCGGGATCGATAAAGCTGTATTTCTTTATGCCTGGCATCAGCGATCCCCCCAGTGGTAGTTGCTCTGATAGGAGCCTGAAACAATGGTGGATACCTGCTGTTGCAGGTATTGCATGTTGCGGTCGATACCGTCGAGCGCGTTCTGATCCGCTGCCGACTGCAGCTTCATGTCAGCCAGTAATCCCTGGGCGTGAATGATGTTGTCGCGCAGTTTTGCCGCGGCCTCTTCCGGGAAGTTCTTGCCGGCCAGTGACAGGCTCGCCTGTTTAACCAGCTCCTGGAGGTACTGGATCATCAGGTCCTGAGCGATAAAGTCAGCCACCTGCAGCAGATAGGTCGCACTCATGCCCATGCTCTGGGCGTTGGTCAGGTATTTCAGCACCGGCACGGACGTGGTGTTCACAAAGCCTTTCTCCTGATTGCTCAGCGCGGTGTCATCAACCAGCTTGTTCTGCATCGAGAGCATCAGGTTTTTAACCAGCGTCACCAGGGCGTTCGACTCTGAGATCGTCAGGTCTTTGACGACAGGACCCAGACACAACGTCGCCTCATCACAGCCGTAAACCTTTGCAGTCCCGCCCCGCATGAGCACCTTTATCAGGTCGCGGTTATCGACCAGGGGGGTCAGAATGGTGACGTCGCCATTGTTGTTAAAGATGATCGACCCGACGGTACTCATGACCAGTTCTTTCAGTGCCCGGTCATTCCCCAGCAGCCCGTTCTTACTCAGCGTGTCCCAGATAAGGTTCTTGTTTTTCAGCACCTGGTCTTTCTGATCGTCCCCGGCCTTATCGGTCACCTTATTACTCTGCCCGCCCACCGTGCAGCCCTGACGGGAGGAGGCCCAGTCAGAGAACATGTTGGTTTCGCCGGCAATGTCCTGACAGATTTTCTGCTGGGAGACCTGCGTGACGGGCCACAGCCCGCCGATAATCCCCTGCGCGGCCTGACAGGAGCTCATGTTCATGGAGTTCACGTCGCTGGCGAGTTTCTGCAGGAAGTCCTTTGCCTGCTTCAGTTCCGGGACCATTGTCTGCAGGGCAAGGTCAAAGGCGTAACCCGCTGCGTTACTCATGATTTGCTTCACGAAACGCTGGATTTCCTCGCCGCTGATCATACTGAACGACCCCAGATAGGCATCAATGCCGCCACAACCGGCGTTCAGTGACGGGAGCTGCATCGAGATAAGCTGCACGTTTTTGACAGGGTTACGCAGATACACGGACCCCCCTGAGTAATAACCCGCCGCCTGACCCTGCCACGCCTGAGCCTGGGAAACATTGCCACTGTAACCAAGACTGCCAAAGAAACCGTTCAGATCGCCGTTCACATCAGCCTGCGCCGGCAATGCAGCCATGCCTGTCATAAAGATTGAGGCTGCCGTAATAAGAGACTTAACCATGTCGGGCCTCCCCCTGCAGTGGTTTGTTCAGCGCGACGCGCATGGCGTAATGGCCTGCCGCAGAAACGATAAATCCTCCGCTCAGCGAAATCAGCAGCAGTACCGGAAAGTCCTGCAGGTACATCGTCAGGTCAGGACGGGAAAGCGCCCGGACCACCCTGGCGGCGAGAAGGCCATAAAAGACGGCGGACACAAGCAAGGTGACGCTGAATAACAGCCACACGCGCTCGGTACGCGACAGCGCATACGAATTTGTAGTCATTTTGTATTCCGGTTGTATTACTTAGGCGTGACCTGCGCACTGGCAGGCAATGGCGGCAAAGCGTTGGGGTCGACGTTATCCATATCCGCCTGAATCAGGCTGGCCCAGCGATTTTCAAGCGTCGGGATTTCCATCATTCCCTGCGTCAGCGGATAGGCCTTGAGGGTGTTCACATTCACCACAAAGGCCGTCGGCGTGGCAATCGGCAGACCATTGCCAAAGAAGGTGACTATCTCATCAGCAATCGGTGAGGCCGGGTCAGTCTTGCGCGGAACCAGCGGATTTGGATAAGACCCGTCGCCGCCGCCGTCCAGGGTGTAAGGGTAAACGCGGATATTGTGCTCATCGGCCCAGCCCTTCAGCAGCGGATCGAACTTCGCGCTGTACTGGCAGTGGGCCTGCATAAACAGCACGACCGCGTAGTCCTTCATGTTTGCCCGGCGTCCGTCCGGCAGCTGCATCAGGCTGGGAGGCAAAACCACCGGACTGGCAGCGGGATTCAGGGTTGTCACCGGGCTGGCTTTCGCGGACTCCAGCGCCATCAGCTCCTCACGAACGCCGGCACTGGCCAGCACAGGGATAAGACACATGAGTGCTGTCAGAATGTTTTTACATTTCATGACCGGTCACCCCGCTGCGTCTGGTGCGTCGTTCCCGCAAAGCGACAAAACCGGCACGCATGACCATCGCACCTGCAATGCCCCAGAGGGCATAGCTCAGCCACACCAGGCATGTTTGTGTTCCGCTGACAGATACCGTTATTAATTCGCTCAGCACAAGGGCAATCGTGCCCCAGAAAATCAGTCCCGCGAGAAGTGATGCTTTCATTCGTGTTTTTCCTTTTTCTGCAATACCAAAACCGAATGTGTGTCTGGTGAAATACGCTTTTGGGCGGCAAGAGACAGTCGACGGGAAATAAACCCTAATCCGCAACCGAACCTCACCGCCATAATCCAGAAATTCCTCAGCATAGAATCTGTCGAACTTGCCCATGAATGGCTGTCCACGGGACCACGCTGACACAACACTTCGGGCGGTGCTTTCGGGGCAGGCGGGAACTTATCTCCGGATTCTGGCGGTGAAAAACGATTTGCCATCTCATTTTCATTAATGCACCCCATCACTTTGCCGGCAGGTACGCCGTCAGTCAGATCGTGAAAAGTCGTCAGGAACTGCCGGGAAAGTGAGCCGTCTGAAGCCGCTAACATCACAAACAGATACAGCACAAGTGCCGGACCGAGCACAAAAGCGTACAGAGCTAAGCGCCCTGCATCCCGGATGAGCGTGAAAAGTATTTTTGTCATAGAAAATTCTCAGGAGTGGGGTTTAAAGCCGGTGGCCACGTTCAGGAAGCGCTTCGACAGGTCGTCCTGCGTCATAAAGCCGTAAGACAGGGCGCGGTAGTTTTTGCTTTTTGCATCAACCAGGAACAGGGCCGGGTAGTGCGAGATGTTCATCGTATGCGACTGGCCCGTATCCGGACGGCTCTGCGGTAATGTTGCTGCCACCTGCCCGTCGACCGACACGGGGATGAGGGATATCCCGTTCGTTTTCGCAAAATCAGCCACCACCCCGGCCATCTGCACATCAATCGGGTCACTGCCCCGGTAGAAGTAGAACAGACCATATTGCTGAGACAGCTGCGCGACCGCGTTTTGCTGCGTCTGCTGATCGCGCGTCTGCACAAACGGGGCCATGCTGTTGTAGTGCGGGTACTCCAGGTTGTAATCCAGATCAGGATGACTCAGCTGGGCCGCTGCGAATGACTGGCTGAACATGGAGCCCCGGTCAGTCCAGAACTTCTGCCAGCGCAGGAACGTCGCCGTGTTCTCCCGCGTGGGGTACAGGATGGCGCGGTTTAGCGCCTCCATCGTGTAGCCCTTCAGCACCTTTGCCTGCTCCAGCGCGGTCATTTTACTGAGATCAGGAATGGTCGTCGGCGGCGCGGGTTGCTGAGGTTTCGGGTACTTATCCGGGGGCGTTTTCGGTTCGTTATACCAGGACCAGCCGGTGAACGGGTCGGCGGGGGTGATAATCTCCTCCGCAATGGCTGGCAGACTGGTCACGACCATCAGCAGGCCGCACATCAGTCTTTTCATTTATTGCCTCCCTGCTGATTCACCTGCGCCGCAATACGTTCTTTGATGAGCTTTACCTGCGCCGACGTGTCGGGGATCTTCTGATTTTTCATCAGGTCCTCGTAAAAATCAGAGAAGTTAATTTTGTCAAAATCGATGTTCTGCAGTTCAGGAATGGTGATACCCCGACAGTTCGGGCTGTCCCCGCTGCCGAACTTCACGCCCAGCTGGTCACGTCGCCCCTGCTCCTGAATGATGCGCGCCAGTTTTCCTTCAAAGACACAGTAGACCTGACTTTTCTGGATGCAGGCTCCGAGTACCTGACGGTCGCAGCGCTCACCGACAATGACCGTCACTTTTTTCGCTTTCGCTTTGCCGATGGCCATCTCATTGGAGTTACAGGCCGCCAGTCCGGAATCCTGCCCCCAGCCTGAGTCTTTGCAGCAGTTGGAGAACCCCGCGAACGCCTTGCGACAGCTCATCGCCTTGCCGGTAAAGGCTTTGATATCAATCTGACTTTGATCGTCCTTAACATCATCCGCCGCCGAAGCCAGGCCAGCCAGTTTGGCGACGGCAACGTCAAATCCGCTGCTCCCTGCCCCGTTGGCCTCATTGCAGTCTCCGGTCTTACAGATATAGTCACCGCCACACACCAGACCGCCTGACTGCCAGGTCTTCTGGCACTGATATGTGTAGCTCATATGCGTACACTGCCCGTCGGTGCTTTCCACACATTTAGACGCTGAGGCCGTGCATTTCGGGTTGGTCATCAGCGTGCCGCAGTTACCGGTGGAGTTTGAAGGGACGACATAGTTATCGGTGTACTGCCAGCAGTCGCTGTAGACCTGATAGCTCTGGCCATTGTTCACCACGGTGTGATTTCCGCCGGGCGTCGTGCAGGTGGAGGTGGTCTTTCTCGCTTTCGACATGTCCAGACCGCAGGACGTTTTCCAGGTCACATCCGGGACAAACGTCTGGGTCACGGCATTCATCGTAATCACTATGGTCGCGCTGACCTGACCGTTTTTAAACCCCTCAATAATGTCCCTGATGTGTGCCTCGCAACGGTTTTTATTGCCGCTGGTACAGGACGTACTGGTATAGGTTGCCGCCGGCAGCGGAGTATTGGTGGACATCTGATAACCCGCCGCAGCCGGGACCGCCCAGTCAAACTGTTTCCCAATCATCTTTTCACTGATGCCCCAGAAGTTGATTTTGCCGGCTTTGGTATCGCCCTCCCTCCAGTAAAAATGCGCGCTGATAATCGGACCGGTTTCTGGGGAGACAAAGGCGAAGCTGAACGATGAGCCACCGCCATAAGAAATCACCGCATCCGCGGCACTCAGGGTCAGCGTTTTCTGGACCGTGGTTGTGGTCGTGTGTCCTCCGGCCGTGGCGGTACGGGTGCAGGCCTCGACCGACGCGATATCCTTATCGCACTGGAAATTCTCGAAAGTCGATTTGGAGACAGTGACTTCAGTACACTGTTTGTTTGTTCCGTCCAGCACCCCTTCCGATCCGGCTTCCGCATTTTTACCAATGGTAATAAAGGGAGCGTTTGGGTCGATGGTCGGGATGGGGTTGCTGTTGCCTGAGCTGATGACGGACTGTGCCGCATCATTTCCCGCCAGCGCGGCCTGTCCTTTATCGGAAAGCCCACTGTCGCCCCCCTGAACGCCGCCGTAGTAGCCGCTTTCCGGCGGTTTCGCGCTGTAGCCGGGAATAGAGCCGGTCACCGCGTCAGGATTTTTCAGGCTGCCCGTGCCTGCAGAGGCATTGCCTTTTCCGAAGCTTGCCCCCGCCTCAAAAGCCGGGTCAGCGGACAACACAACACAGGGCGTCATCAGCAGCGCCGCCAGAATCAGTCGTTTCATTTCCCGTCCTCCAGTATCTGTTTCGCCGTTGCGGCGCAGTCCCCGCTCTCGGCCACTTTCTCCAGCGCCTGCTTCAGCGGGAGGCTGCCACGAATGACATCAAAGCGACCCGGGCAGGTCACCACCAGGGCCGGGATGGTCGTGATGTGGTACTCGGTGTACAGCGTGGGGTCGATTTGCACCCCGATATTCTTGTCCTCTTTCGCCAGCTCAAACATGGCTGATGCCGTCTGACGCAGGTCGTTGTTGACCAGCCCGCGCAGCGTCGCCGGCACACCGTATCGGTTTGCTTCCTTCAGCATCGGAAGCAACCCCTCGCGCGGCAGTCCCAGGCTGACAAAGTACATGGCGGGAAAGGTGCGTTTTTCACCGCTCTCGCGCTCAGCCTGCTGCCGCGCGAGATCACCCTGCAGACGACTGATAAGCGCCTGCTGCTCTGCTGGCAGCGACATTGTCTGCCCCTGCAGGCGCTGTTTAAGACTGTCAAGTGGCTGCTGTTGCTGTTTCATCCAGGCCATATCACTGGCAGACACGCTGGCCTGTTCGCTGGCCAGTACCGTCTGAGCGCCGCCAAAAAGGACGCTGAGGAGCAGCGCCCGAAAGAGTGTGTTATGCATGACCGGACCTCACGAATAGACGCAGTTACGTTTGCGCCAGAGCAGATAGCCAAAGTTTTTCTTCGACTGCGGGGAGTTGTGGGGCGTGCCCCACGTCTGGGTACTGGCCCCGAAGGCATGGCAGCTGTTGGTTTCGGGGAACATGTTCACCATCTGATAGCGCCACCGTTCTTTCGGCACGATCGGAGACGGATACTGATAGCAGACCGCATAATCCGCCCCGACCGTGTTCATCACCAGACCTTCGCGGTGCAGCTTGAACGCCATGCGCTCGCTGACCAGAAGCGACGATTCCAGGGGAGAAAACTCGCCGCTGGTAAAGCCGGTGAACGGGTACATGCTGCCCTGACTGCCGGCACACCAGAACAGGGGGGACAGCGGCACGCCGGCGGTGCTGGCCACCGCATCCGCTGCACAGGCGGCCTGGGCAATCAGATTGCCGAACAGCGCGGCCTCCGGATTAATCATCATCGACAGCGTACTGTCATTCCAGAGCGGGTCGACTTCAGACATGTAGGCGATATCCATATCCCCGCCCTGGAAACAACCGGTACTGGTCATGATGCTGAGCCAGGAAATCAGCGGGTATTTGTACCAGTGGACGTGGTAGAACGCGCCGGCTGCGGGCCGGTCACTCTGCCCGGCCGTTCCGGTTCCGGTTCGCCCGAGATCAATCTTAAAGCCCCCCATGTTCACCATCACGCCGGGTTCACGGGTCACGTCCGTCATGGCCGTCGGCTCCCAGTAGCCGATGGCCAGCCCCATGCGGTAAAAGACGCCATAGGAGCAAATCTGGATGGGCATTGACGGGTTACTGGTGTCCGGCTGCGGGCCGGATGCCAGCTTGACGTTGCCGACCGACATCGGGAACAGACATTTCCAGCACACGTCCGATATCGGGTTCACCCACCGCCCCTCGCCGGCATTACTCGCCGCAGCCGAGGCGGAAGACAACGACGCCGTCCAGCACGACACGGTCAGTAACAGGGCGGTCAGACAGGCTCTGAAGGTCATTGTGCCTCCCGCAGCCAGACGCAAAGCGGTCCGTCTTCCGAGTCATGGATGGAGCCAATAAACCAGCCGTCACCCGCCGGCGCGGAGGGCTGCCACTCATGAATGCTGCTGAATCCGTTTTCCCAGGCCCTGATGACGTGGGGCGGGGCATCATTCTCCATCCACCGCGTGGCGCAGGTCAGGTTGTACCGGTGCAGCCAGTCGCCAAATTCTGCCGGCGTGGCTTCATCGTCTGCGGGCTGGAAGTAGTGCGGGTGAGTCCAGAAGCCGTTGCGATCACGAGTGACCGTCACCGGACTGATGTGTTCAGGGTGAGTCATGGGGTATCTCCGGGGAGCCGCAGCCGCCAGACAGACGGGAGGGCAAAATGAAGGTCAGTGTTTGGCTGGAGGCAGTGCTGCCCGGATAACCAGGGCCATGCGCTGTTCACAGGTCATTTCGTGCAGGGCGAGAATGCCGGCCCGCAGGACAATCGAAGGGTAGAAAAGAGGGTTTTCCTGAAGAATATCATCCAGACGTGAGGCTGATTTTTCGTCGTGGCGAACAGCCGTTACAGCGACATTCCGGCCCTTTTCACCATCAGGGTCTTTTTTCATGGCGTTACCTTGTCAGGTGTTAAGAAGAAACCGTGACGGCAGTCAGGTTGAGGCGGAGCGCAACGCAGTGAGCACCGAACATCCTGAATGGCGTGGCGGTTAAGTCAGTGAGATACAGAGAAGAATTCAGAGGGGGCACGATAATATGACGGTTATTCACTGCCGGTTGTCGGCGTCGACCGGGCAATGTACCAGCCCGTCCGTTCACTCCCGGCAGCCAGCAGACAAAACCACTGATGTGAATACCCTGCCCTGGCGCATTCATCCGCTTTATCTTCCAGCGTCGCATCTGACTGCAGGGGTGCCATATAGCGCTCACGCGCGATCATAATCGCTCTGGCCACCTGGCGCGTGCTGTCACTGTCAGGGACAACATGCCGCGCACGGTCTGCTGTCAGCTCATATCCCTGTGCAAGCAGCGCTTTTTCAAACTCCGAAAGCAGGAACTGATAGTAGTCCCGGTTGGCAAACAGATGGACCGCCTCCGCATGCTGCTGACCGCCGAATGTCGGCGGAGAGGAAATGGCTGGCTGCCCGTATTTCATCACCTTCGCCAGTCTTTTTTTGGCGGCGGCTTCGCTCCGCACCTGGGCAACAATCCATATCCCCAGCCCCAGCGCCACCGCGCAAAGTCCCGCTATTCCTCCCGTGTCATTCAGGCAGACCAGCACGCCGCGCAGCGATTCAGGCTGGCTGAAACAGCTGATTATCGCCATTCATTCATCTCCGCCATTTTTGCCCGGATAAGCCCGACCAGGTATTCCGGGAAGCGCTCGTCTCGGATTTCGGGCTCAGTGAATGCCTGATGGTTTTCCCTGCACCAGACCCGCCAGGACTGTGTTGCCAGTATTGGACTCCAGGACTCAATTTCGGGGTACAGCGCTTTGAGTCTTTCCGCTGTGCCGCTGCGGGAGGTCCTGCTGGAAATTTTACGTCGCGAAGCAGGGTTTTTATCCCGCACTGACGCAGCATTACGTATCTCAGGGAACAGGTCACCTAATGTGGTTGTGGTCATATTTGAGTACCTTTAATGGATTTTGACGTACATCATCAGAACCGGCCTCACCGGAACACAATGATGTAATGAAGTAATGCGCACAGGGTGCTGACCGAATGATATACAAACCAAACCAGGGGGGCTCATCTGATAGCCATCCAGATCGGCAGCCAGCAAACGCCTGTCAGCACTAGGCACAGGGCATACATCAACAGGTAACCCGGCGCGGAACGTATCCCAAAATGCACTCTCAGTTTCCGTGTGTCTTCCGCGAGGCGGGGGGAATAACACTGGGCCAGCATGATCCCGCCCGCCATCAAAAGCCCACTCCCGTCCCTGTCCAGGGGTATGACATGAAGGATGCCGGCCTGCGCAATGGCTGTTATGGCCCCACACTGTATGCCCTGCCAGCGCAGATTTTCAGGTAACCCTGCTGTCGCGATAACACACCCGGTCATACCGGCGATTACTGATAAGACCAGCAGGAAGATCATCTTTTCCCCTCCCTGACCGGTATTTCTTCCACCTTCAGCGCACGACCGTCGCGCGAAATACGCACCGGGATGTGCTCGAAACCAAACTTGCGGGTCAGGACACCAGACTGATCGAAGAAAATGCGCTCATCGAGCGCGTCACTGGTCTCCTTGATATTCCCGTTGACCAGGATGACCTTGATATTCGTCTGACCGGCAATCTGCTGTTTCGCCCAGGCAATCTGCTCTTTGTCGTCCCCGTCGATGAAATACAGCACCTGGCTGAACGGGACCTTATCGAGCGGATTAACCTGATCCCCCTTGCGGGCAATGATATTGCCCTGCATATCGGTGATGGTTTCCTGCACGGTAAAGGTCGGGTCAAAGGTGAAGGCACGGTATTTCAGGGCGCGGGTCAGACCGTCAACCGGCTTCGGTCGGACGGCATGCTTTTTCACCCGCTCAGTCGCTTCGTTTTTGAGCCGCTCCAGCTCCCCGGACTGCTCCATCCCCTTCAGCCTGTCCTGAATAAAGACCAGCATGTCCTGCTCGGCCGGCTCAAAGACATTGCCCCAGGTGCCGAGGTCTTTCGCCCCCGCACTGGCTGAGAGGATCAGCAGCGTGAGGGCGCAGCGCATCAGTCGTTTTTTCACTGGCCCTCCTGAATACGCCGTGAGATATCGCTGCGAATGTCAGCCGTGATATCCGGCTGAGGACTCATGACCGCCGGTTTGACCAGGATGATGGCGTTATGCGAGGTCTGCCACGCATTCAGACTGTCGCTCAGCGCGGTATTGAAGCGGGATGTCAGCACTTTCGCTTTCCCCTCATCAAGGTTCAACTGGGCTGACTGCTGCATAAAGAGGTCTACCGTGCCCTTCATGTCGAACACCACCACGTCCGGCGTCACGGCTTTCGCTGTCACATACGCCACGCCCGTCATCGCCAGCAAACCCGCCCCGCCCAGTAGCAGGCCTTTCACCCAGCGGGAGGCAAAGAAGGTAGCGATCGTCACGCCGTCCCGGACGCTCTCAGCGTCATACGGCTTTTCGTTGTTCTCACTCATGCGGCTTTTATCCATTCTTCAAGTTCCTGGAGTTCCGGACCAAACTTCTTCTGGGCCAGCAAATAAGCCGCTTCTTCAGCCGTGGAACCGGCCCGCTGCGCATCCTGCATAAACGCAAAGTCCTCACCGCGCGAGCTGAACATGGCGCGCGTGATGGGATCGACAAACAGGCGGTGGAACGAGCTGAATTCGCCGGCACTGACCAGGAGCGAGCTGTAGCCGGTCAGAAGCGCGGGCTGGAAGCCCCGGATGACTTCTTTTTCCATGTCGGAGAACTGGTCCGGGTTATCTGCGAGGTACTGTTTAAAGGCCCGTGTGTCCTGCAGCAACGTGATTTTGGTCGAGCTGTTGTTCCAGGCCGCTTCGGCTTCCTTACTGGCGCTGAAGTCCTTGATGCCCTGGGTGATGGTAATAAACGCCCCACGGTGACGACGCACGGTACGGTACCCTGTCTCGATAAAGCGTGCCGCATGCGGGTTGGAGCCGCCCAGCAGTCGCCAGGCTTCGTCGATGATGCAGACTTTCTTGAGGTCGCGCGGGCTGTGGTACATTTTTTCCTGAATCGCCAGGATGAGCGAAAACAGAATGGACGAGAGCAGCTTCGGCTTATCCTCGAGGCTCAGCAGCTCGAGCACCGCAAAGCGGGTTTCGCCGTCGAGCGTCGGGCTGTCCGCGTTGAAGTATTCGCCGTCCGGCCCCCATGTGCAGTACGTATCCAGCAGCATGGCCAGTTCCGCAAGGCGGGAAATAATGGTTGGCTTGTCGGCAAAGGCCTCGTTCACCGCCGGGTCGGTCAGGTAGTTATGAACATCATCGATGCGCGCACCGTGCTGTTTTTTCTCCCAGGCTGTCATCACCGCTTTTTGCAGGATCGCCTCACAGACCCCGTCGAGAGGCTCCGTGGGACTGGCCAGCACGGTCAGCAGACGTACAATCCCTTCGGCGGACTGGTTAATATCTTTCACGTTGGCAAACGGGTTAAAGCGCAGCTTCGCACCGTCGAGGTAGACGCCACCTGCCTGATGACAGTAATTCTTATATCCATCCCCCATATCAATAACCCAGGCGAAACCGCCGGCGTTAAGTACATCGCGGAGAATGCCCTGTATCAGGAATGTTTTCCCTGCGCCTGACGTTCCCGTCACGGCAATATTGAAGTTGGTGCTGCCGTTCTCTTCCCCGAACATGTCGAAAAAGGCCACCTGGTTGCGGTAGGTCGGCAGCGGCATCCCCACATGCGACAGCTGGCGTTCGGCAACGACCGGCATTAGGTTCACCGCGTTCCAGGATTTGCAGCGCAGCGTGGCACCGGTCATCTTCAGATCTTCCCACATCCCTTCCTGCATCATGAAGGGGAAGCAGCCCAGCCAGTTACGCATCTGCTGATACTGAACGGTGACCATCTCCAGATCGTTCTTACGGAACACGTTCACGGCAGCCAGCTCGCAGGCCTGCGCATCCGTGTTGTTATCCGGTGTGAACAGGGTCAGGTTGAGATAGGTGCGGCAAAACGCGATCTCATTATTGGACAACTGCTCACGGTTGCGCCGCCACTCCTCGGCCTGCCGTTTCGTGCTCGGAAAGAGCTGGCCATAGGCCGAGTTGGCTTTTTTCGACAGGTCCATGTCCTTACGCAGCGCCTCGTTTTGCGTGGCGGTCTGCTCTTCCAGTTCGGTGGTCCAGCTGAGCATAAACGGGCACGGGATGCCGAGGTCCGGGAAGCGCAGGTTCTGCAGGTTATCCGCACCCTGCCACAGCGCAAACCGTTTGGGGCTTTTGGCGAGCTGCATGTTCACCACGCGACAGGCTGATGCCGGCAGACGCGTCCCGTTTTCCTCAATCCTGTCAGGGAGTTCGACGCGGATATAGGACGGTTTCACGCGGACATCGATCCCCGGCTCAACAATCTGACGGTTGAGTTTTTCATCTTCGTTGTAGTCCCCGCTGGAGGTCATCACCTGCTCCTGGCGGTAGTTCATCATCTCGCGCATGACCGAGAGGAATGAGTTGACGTGGGTGTTGATCGTCTCAATACGCGCTGCCCCCAGAGAAACACGAATGGTGTTGCGGACCTGCACCAGATCGTCCATCACCTGCTGGGAGAAGCGTTTTGCGGGTTTGCCGTAGACAATGAAAATCCGGTAATTACGCAGGTACAGCGGGTATTCCCGTTCGTTAGCCAGGCCCTTCAGCGCCGAGCGCTGCCAGAAGGCTTTGGTGATTTTGTTCAGGTACTCGGACATATCGCCTTTCCACATATCGCTACTGACACCGCGGGCAATACGCTCCCCGACACACTTGCTGGCAAGCAGAAGGACGCTCACCGGCGTTTTGCGCGGCAGCTTTTTGCGCAGCATGTCATCAAGGGCGGCAATCACTTGCTCGTTCGCGCCCGGCAGTGGCGCAGCTTCCAGAATAAAACCGGCACTCCCCTCATTGATGAACAGTTCATTTACATCGTCGTAATAGCGATACGGCAGGGCCGCGACCAGGGAGGGATAGCCCCAGGTCTGTTCCAGATTGGCGCGGGCCGTTGCAGCGCCGTCCTCACGCTTCCGGCTGTTGACCAGCGACATCAGGTTGTCGAGAACACTCATTCGCCACCCTCCCCGATCACACGATAACTCTCATCCCAGTGGGATTTGTTCTTCACGAACTCCACCACGGCGGGCTGATGAAAGTTGTCATCGGTGTCGACCCAGGGGGCAATCCACAGACGCTGGGTCGCATCCGGAATGCGCTGAACCGGCACCCGTCCCGCCGTATTCACTGGTGTCACCGGGGTAACATGACCGGCGGTCGTCAGCGGCGTCACCAGAGAGCCGGTCGAACCAGATGGCGCGGTGGCCAGTGGTCGTGGCGCAATGGGTTTCGCGATGGCGGTTCCGGTTGCTGCGACGGAGACAGGACGACCGGGATTCACGACCGGCGCTGTGTTACGCAGTGCCGGCAGGGTTTCACCCGCAGGCTTTTTTGCGGCTTTATCGGCGGCGAGGGAGTCGAGATTTTTACCCTGCGCGGCCAGCTTGTTGGCCTCACCTGTGGTCAGGCACTGGTCGGTCGCGGTCTTGTTGCAGTCGAAATCAGAATTGAGACCGGCACAGCCAGTCAGTGCGCTGCACAGCAGTGCAGCGCCCAGTAGTTTTTTCATGGGATAACTCCGGTTGGTGTTAAAGGGATAGTCGTGGAAGAGGTGATGCCGTGTTCTGATTACCTGAAGTTTCTCACCAGGACATTAAAGAGCCACTGGAATACGCCACTGGCAAAGACGCCGGTGAAAAACCAGTCCAGCGTCAGTAAGTCCTGATTCGTTTGAATAAAGCAGAACACGATGAATGCCGGAACCAGGATGACCCAGGGTGCGAGAACACCTGCTGCATGCCAGATTCGCTCTTTTGAGCCATAGAAAATCATGTTGGTGTGAAGGAGGATGACCAGACTCGCAAGGAGGCCTGCTCGCCAGTATTTCCAGCCATATTCACCGTAACCGTTTCGAATCAGAACGGCCCACACCGTAAGCTCAATGGCAAAAATCAGCGATGGAATAGCGAGGTGGCGCAAGTCAGAAAACATGTTGATTACCCCTGATCATCTTTATCTGCATGACCTGTAATCGATGTCTTTCCTTCATTATCTGAAGGTTGCTGATTCAACATCCGCCACAGACTCCCGCCCGTCATTGATTCACATAACAGAAGTCCACTTAAGCCGCAGAGCAATAATCCAGTCAGCTGCACGCACATAAAATGGGAGTGCAGTGTGGCGTATAAAACAACTATTGAAGCGATGAATATCAGCATCGGGGTCCAGCCAGTGGCTGCCCAATGCAGTATTTTTCGTGCGTTCATATTTACCTCATCATCAGTTGATAGTGTCACCGAGGCGCAGCTGGCTGGCCTGACGAAGCACATCATCGGGATTGATATTGCCGACTGACGCCGTGCCGGAGGTGGTCGACTGACTGGCAGGTTGTGGCGAGACAGCGTTCTGCGCGGCATTGCCGGCTTTCTGCAACTCCTCTTTCGCCTTCGCGTCCTCAGCATCTTCCAGTGTTTCAAGGCGGAAGCCCTTCTGGAATACCACCGTGACCTGGTTGCCGGCCCCGATATCAATCACCGGGTGATACTGCTCGGCGCGCTTGATCCAGTACTGGCTCAGCGTGTCAGCCGCTTTATTGGCACCGCCCCCGAAGCCCTGTTTGAATACGTCACCTGCGCCAACATCGGCTGTTGCACCGAGACCCACGGACGGTGTGGCGGCGGACTTGATGCCCTCACCAAAACCAGACAGCATACCGGCCGCGCCGGCGTAGCCGACAATCATGCCGTTACGCATGACAGGCTTGCCGCGAATCCCGTTTTTGCCCTGGTAGCTGACGTGCCCCTGAAACTCCATATCGACGTGTTTGCCGTTCTTCAGCACGCAGCTGATGGACTGGGTGCGCACGGTGCCGCGCTCACTGGAAATGTCACCCCAGATTTCCCCTACGATGAAACATCCGTCGGCGCTGTATTCCTTGTTGTTGGGCATCTGAATATTGCCCTGCAGGCGAAGCGTTACGGGACTGGTGTTTTGCTGACCGGTGACGCTGGCATTGGCATCAGCCCCTTCAATCATGACGGCGTCAGAGAAAGAGCCGGACGGTATCCACGGCAGCTTAGTGGGCTTCTTTTTTAGGCTGTCATAACTGAACTTCGTGGTGGAGAGTCCACCGGTTAATCGCTGGCCTGAGCCGCCCGGATAGAACCCTGCGCCCTGCCCCATGTTGACACCAGTGGCGGCCGGTGCGTTGGGGGTGACGGAGTATTCCGGCGGTCGGGCCTGACCGGCAGCAACGGGACCCGGGAGTGGTGTTCCGTTCTGGCCAGCAGGTGGTGACTGCTGGCCCGTGGTCGTGTTGCTGCCGGGGGCTTTCTGGACCTGGTCGGTCAGGCGCTGAATTTCAGCGTCCTTCTCGGCCAGTTTCTGTTCTGTGGTGAGCTTGTTCTGGGCGACCAGCTGAGCAAGCGTGGCGTACTGCTGCTCAAGCGCAGAGGTTTTGGCCTGCTGCTGTGCCAGTGCCGCGTCGTTCACCTGCTCATTAAAGGAGGCGGTGACCACGCCGGTCATATTGGGTGCGGCAACAGGCGCAGGGTGCTTTTGCTGTTCCTGATGATTCCCGTACCACATCACGCCGCCGGCGGTGGCGGCACCGACGGCAATCACGGTGGCCAGAACAGCCAACTGGGTGCGGCGGGTTTTAAGATTTTCGTTCAGACTCATGAGCGCGGTACTCCGTCATCCGAAAACACGACCCAGGCATACCCTTCGCCCCCGGCATACAGCTGGTTTTGGGAGAGCATGACGGCGCGAACCCCCTTCAGCCAGAAGTCGCGCTCGCGCAGGCTCTGGGTAATGCTGCCAGGGTTGTTCATGCGAAAGCGCACGATGCGCAGGTGGTTGCCGACAAACTGGCGTTCCGGCGTGAGACGAACGGGCGTGGATGGCGTGTACGCCGTCATACGGCTGACGGGATACTCCACATAGTCGTCCGGCACCTGACCGTTCACCACGGCACGCGACAGTGCGACCAGGGTTTTCTCATAGGTCTGCCCTTCTTCCCATGCCTTAGCGTCATCGTTTTTGCGCAGCGGTGGTGACATGGGAGTAAAGCGCAGGGTTTTGCCGTTTCCGGCCTGGGGTCTGACGTTCAGGCTCAGAGAGGAGCCGTGGTCAGTCTGGATAAACAGCGTGAAGTTCTGGCCGACAAGCGGCGACAGAATGAGTGCGCCATCGTCGGTAGTGCTCTGGTCGTAGGCACCGGTTGGCCCGCTGATGCTGGTAATTAATTCCCCGTCCACAACAACCTTCGTCGGGTTGGTGTTACTGAGCGTGACATTAAAGGCGGCGTCGTTCTCAAAGGGGATGGCGGCGGGTGCGGTAGCGGCCCGAAGGCCGCTGGTAAAGATTCCCGATGCCAGTAACACAGCAGCAGCTGCCGGTGAAATGCGAAGTTTCATGGGCAGTCCTGTCAGTTGGTGGTGGTGACCGGCTGAAGCTCTTCAAAGGAGTGGAGATTCACCAGTCCGTTCTGGTAGCTGATGTTCAGGCGGTAGGTTTTGTCCTGGTCCTTCAGGGGGGTGGTGATGGCACCGTTGGTGGTGGCGGATTTCAGCGTACCGCTGAACTCCACGGAGCCGTCGGTCATCACCCGGATATCCTTCGTGTCGAACCGGGTAGTGATGCCGCCTTTCTTGATGCGTTCAGCTTCAACATCCAGCGCTTTACGGAGCAGGTCCCGTTCAGTTGACGGGACAAACCCGAGCAGCATTTTCTGGTTGTTATCGATGTTCTCCGGACTCACATTCAGCCGCCAGTAAATAAAGGAAGAGGCGAACATGGTCATGCCGGATGCATCTGCGCTGACAGCGTCAGAGGTGAATGGCTGGTTATAGGTCATGGGCGTGGTGACGGTTTTCTGGGTGGTCGCGAAATACCACGCCAGAGAGCCGGTCAGTACATTTCCCGTGCCACTCAGAACCAGTAATGAAACGAGGCCAATAAACGCATAACTGAGTTGTTTATCGCGCTCGCCTTTAATTTTGAGTTCCATGGGAATTACGCCCTCCAGTGCCGGAAGCTGGAATCAGGTATTTTTCGGAAGGTGACCTTGAATAAAAGAGAAGGCAGATGCCAGTAACAGAAATTCAGTAACCAGAAAGAGCCTTGTCCTTTTTTCAGATACCTGACTGATGCCCAGAGCAGGCCCGCTATTATGGAAAGTTCGGTAGACATATTATTGAGCACGCCCAGGATAATCAGAGGCGCAACAATAATGATTTCGTCTAAGGGCAAACCGAAATAGCGTTCCTGCTGATTGAGCGTTTCCGGGAAGTAGTATTTATCCTCTTCCCCGCTCATCATCAGCTCGCAATAGAGAAAGCGACGCGGGTGAAGATAATACAGCCCACGATACCGACAAAGACGAGTGGCGAGCGCGCTTTAATATAAATAAACAGGCCCATCACAATTTCCGCGATATAGAACCATTTAATTAAAGACGAGCCCGAGCCGAACGTACTGTTGACGGTTGCTTGTTGCGGTGCGAGTAAATCCGTTCCTGCTGCAAGAACCGGATGAGCGACCATAAGTGAAATTAAAATCAGCCCCCCATTTTTCAGGAACTTTTTCATCTGACGATTTTCAAGAGCAGTGCGGAATAAGGACGCTACCGCCCATCCCTTCACGACATTGAGGGCATTATCTTTGATAGACATGCTTGTTTCTCCGGATGTAAACAAAATGTGTGTGCATAAGTGGTTGTTTACGCACGCGATATTGTCCCATGACCCTAAAAAAAAAAAACTGTGACGCATGTCACACTTTTATAAATGATTAGGAATTATCTGAATATAAATGTGCGTAGGCTTGGTCAGCCAGAAAGTAACCCTATTGTTTGTGGGATCTATACCAATGAAAGTAAAAGAGAAAATGTGGGAAGGTCGGGGGCGGCCGCGTAAGTTCCGTCCCGGAGAGGCGGTAGAGTGGCGTCTTCGTGCGCCGGATAATCTGCTTATGGAGTTGAGAATATGCGCCAGAGTGGGGAAAAGGAGTGTGAACGATGAAATTATTGCGCGACTTCTTTTATCTCTTAATTATCAGCCAGAGCGTGCAGTCATTAAAACGGCGGAGGGGGAACGGCTGATTTCACTGGCCGTTAAATTCGAGACATGGCTGGGTCAGCTGCTTGACAGGGGTGAACGTTCAGGTGGTGAAGATATTCAGAATGATGACCATGCAGAGCAGTTGTGGATGTGGCGGGAAGGAGAGCGTGTATTAATTCCGGGTAAAACGACCGGCTACAGTATGCGTATTCCGGATAATCTGGCTGAAGAGATACGCACAATGGCCAGAGTGCATAAGCGCAGCCTGAATGACGAAATGCTGACAAGGTTGATGAATACGCTGGGTTATTTCACTGAACGGATACTGGACCAGAACGAGGATGGTCAGGCGCTGAAATTGCTGTGTATGGAGTTTGAGGTTTTCTTAAAAGAGAAAATAAACCAGTGTGAAAAAGAGGCGCTGCCGTGGGAAAAGGAGAGCCCGCAGTGATCGAAAGTGGCCGGTGAACTCCGGCCAGAATCTGTGTATTCAGTCCATCAGGAAGTGTTGTCTTTCAGCATTATCTTCAGCAACATTAATGGCGCTGATGTTGTTATTGATAAGGTCATCAAGTGCCACGCCTGCTTCGGGGCCTTTGAGCGTGACATATATTTCAGAAACAAGCGCGGTTAAAATCATCATTCCTTCCCGAGAGCCTGAGACTTTCTTAATCAGGTCACGTCTGAATCCGTCAAGGTCAAAGGTGGAACCTTCTTCTTTTGATTTGTAGACCATCAGTCCGAGTCGAACCAGCTCATTCACAATAGATGAATAGTTCATATCTGATGTGGTGGCCCCCTTTTGTATCTCTATTTCAAGTATATCCTGTATTTCTCTGTCAATTTTATCTTTGAAGTAGATGTTCTTACGCGGCATGATATTTTCCTGTCTTTTTCATGCAGTGCCGGATGCAGCACTGTCAGGGATGAATTTCTCGGTAATCTTATATTTTCCAGCTGAGCCACGCCGGGCCAGCACAGGAAAAAGGTGTGTCAATCCGGCACTGTCAGGTGTGCTATTCCGGCACTGTGATGTGTGGGGATGCAGCACTATGAGGTGTGTGCATCCGGCACTGTCTGTTTTTAAGTTACTCTAATTATTACGTACACACAATCCCCACACCTTGCAGTGCTGCATCCGGCACTGCAAGGTGTGTTAATCCAGCACTGCAATGTGTGGGGATTAACACACCTTTTAAGCTCATATCTCAAAATCCCGAAATAATTTAGCATTTAACCACTGATTTAAAAGGCAAAATCTGCAAGACGAAGTCTTGCGTGGGGTGTGATGTTTTAAGTGGTGAGTAAAGAGCGGCTCTGAAATACCTGCGCCTGGTCTGACTTGTTTATTTCGGCCTGACTGTAAACGCATGATTTAAAGCGCTTCCGCGCGTTTGTAGGGAATTAACTTGATTTGGATGATCTGGCGGGGTATTTTTTATGCGCCCTCTCAGTGAGGCTTATATCTCCCTAAAAGGCAGAATAATGAAAATAACTGTATTCCCTGCTGCGCTCCTGGTGCTTTCATTTTCAGCCGGAGCCGCTCCACAGATGTGCTTTGACCAGGCCGGGCACGATTACCGTATTGATCCCCTCCTGCTCATGTCAATTTCAATTAAGGAAAGCAAACTCAAAGCAGCGGCGATCAATGGATCGAATCGCGACGGAACGGAAGATGTCTGCGGAATGCAGGTGAACAGCTCGCATTATGGCAAGCTTAAAAACTTTAATATTACGCGCGAACGTCTGCTGAAAGATCCGTGTATTTGTGTTTATACCGGCGCATGGGTGCTGGCGCACAACTTCAGGTCATACGGGAAAAACTGGGACAGCGTGGGGATATATAATACCGGACCGAGCAAAAAGCTCATCACCCGGCGCAAGGCCTATGCGGAAGATATTAAGAATATATATCGCGTGTTGCTGGCCAGAAAAACGCTTCTCGCGCAACGATCCCCCCAGAACGGAGAAAATGATCGAACCGGACCGGCATCAAAAACCGCCGCGATGAATTCTGTGCAATAAAAAGCCGCTCATCAGAGCGGCTTAATTTCAGGCTTTCAGTTTTGCGAATTCTTCGGCCATTTTCCACAATGCCTGGTTTAATTTAATATCCCCGTCGATTCCTGTGACTTCGCGTGTTCGGGTGCGCTGGCCTTTTGCCGTTCTGCCGCTAATCCCGCCTTTGATAACATTCTCCTGAATACGGTTAAAGGTGGTCCATAAATCCGGGCTTTTATCTTCCCAGCGGCGGGACTGTAATACCTGGTCGGGGGTCACTGGTGGTTTTTTCCCGTCATATTTAAAATCCAGGGCAACCGTACTCAACAGACGTTGTTCAGGCTCACTCAGCTGAATCCCTTTCATCATGTCGATATTATCCGTTACCGCATCAAATGTTTTCAGTACGGTATAAGCGCCCTCGATGACCTGCTCCACAATATCCCCTTTGTGAGGCACACTGATTTCACCGAAATTTTTCCAGGCGACCAGACCATTAGTACAAATCTGGCGGAACATGCCCGGGATCATTTTATAACTGCTTGAACCGTCGTGACTGTTCAGCAGAATAATTTCCGGCACTTCTTTTCCGTCAAGTTGATCGTGACGACGCAAACGCAGCATATGTTTCGTAAAGTCGCGTTTTTCAATATCACGGGTACGGGACTGGGTTGCATAATAGGGCTGGAAACCTTCGTCGCGTAAACGATCCAGGAGCACAATGGTCGGAATATAGGTATAACGCTCTGAGCGTGAATCGTGTTTATCTTCAGAAAACGCGCTCGGGACAAAGCGTTGTAATTCATCGTTTGTCAGCGGGCGATTCTGGCGAATAGAGGTCGGGACACGATAACGGCTTGCAAAACTGACCATAATATTTACTCCTGAGAAAAGTTAATTAACGCGGTAATGACACGGAAATAATGTTCTGACGGCACACCGGCAGCGACCGGATAACCGTTTAAAAACCACACCGAAAAATAATCCGGGGCGTCTTCATACATTAAACTCAGCTCCACGCTTTCAGCGGGGACGTTAAAAATGGCGGGCTGTGGCTCCCCTTTCGCTGCGTTCACCACCCAGGAAAACAGATCGGCGGCCTGCTCATACGTCAGACCCATGACCGGGTTTTCCCCTATCTTCCTGGAAGATTCGTGAGCGGCGGTTTTGACGTTGACGTTTCGTGTGTGCATCCTGGTTTTCTCCTGTGGTGATGGGTGTCCATCTCCCTGGTGAGTTCTTTCGCGGCAAAGGGCAAAGGAGCGACGGCGAAGGGAGGAAGGAAAGGGGCGCAGACAACAGTTTTTGCGGTCTTTCGCAAAAAGTTTTGGCGGCGTGTATTTCACCCCTTGGATGACGACCCGACGGTGCTACGACAAGCCCTCCGCGTGAGGACGCACGGGGGATGGCCTCACCGGACGGACAGGATGCACACACCCGACACGGCGGAACGGCGTGGCGGCCTTAAAGCGACGGCTTCTCCGTCGCGGTCAGGGCGGCGTGACCGGCACGGTCGCAGCAAGCCAGGGGTTGACCTCAGCCATCAGACCCTAGCGAAGCCCGAACCCCGAAGGGATTCGGCGGAGACTGGCGGGTGCACAGCAGCTGCCTGGCGGAGTGGGGCTCGACGACTGAGCCGCTTCGCGGGTCAGGAGCCGAAGGGGGCCATGCTCGGTGAAGTGATGCTGTTTTGATGTATGCTGAAACCGGGCAAAAAACACACAGCGAGGTTCAGCCTCATGTCAGATATCCACAGCGAAGACGACACCGACGACATTATTTACGATGAAGTCTGCCGGATCATCGGTCAGTGTTGCCTTATGCTGGCCAGCAAAGGCGCAGAAACCCACCGCGCCAGACTGACCTACCAGCTAAAACGGCTTCACTGGACCATCATGGAGCAGACCGATTTTTCTCACACAGGAATACTGCTGGCCATCGAGCTACTGTCGCCACCCGATGAATAAGTGAAGCGCTGAGGAATACGGAGGGGGGAGACAGGCGGAAGCGCCGGAGGCGCTGCCGTCCTTCCCCCGTTCCCCGGAGGGGAACAGCCCTTCCAGATTGTTCATGCGTGCGGTCGCGCCGGGAAGGAAAAAGGGGCTACCAGCGAACCGGCAACCCCTTCATAAAGGCGCTTCAGGCATGACAGACTAGTCAGCTCCTGAAAAGGCGGGGTTTCCCCCGCCTCCAGGTAGCTTACTTACCGGATTCGTAGGCCATAAAAGCCGCCACCTCCCTGTTCGTGTCCCTGTACCGGATTTCGCAGAGCGATTTGCGGGTCAGGTAAGTGAATATCAGCAGTGTGAGACACACTATTAATACGCACCAGAGCAGGGTACTTCGTGGCAGTTTCATGGCCTTCTTCTCCTTGCCTTTCGGCAGGTAAGCGGCTAATCTGATGTTGTCTAGGCATACAGATCAAGCCTCGTGGTTAATGAGAATTAACTTCGGGGCTTTCTGCTTTTTGCCTCACAACACGATAACAAACCACCCGAACATCATGAGGCAAAAAGCCTCAAGCGCCATCGCCATTATATCCTGCCGTGCCACATCTGCCCAGGAATAACCGTCTGAAAGCTGTATAAATCCTCATCATTTTTCAGTCGTCGTTCAGACTGTCCGGTCCCTGCGCCCAGTCCTGAATCTGCTCCTCCAGTGCCTTAACATGCTCATCAACACTCTCTGCCAGTCGATCGCTTTCCGTCTCGAGCCAGCCGCTCATGCCATCCCATTCACAGGACATCTCTTTCAGCCTGGCGGATATCGTTTTCAGCCGGTTGCGCTGGCTGCGGGCGACCTTCAGCTCCGTTTTGTACGGGTTATTTCTCATGCCGGTGTCCTCCACAGAGTCAGCTTGTTCGGCACCTGCCAGCGCTCAGTCTGGCGAACAGGCTCGGGCGTTTCCCGGACGATATACGGAATTTCATACATCACGGCGTACAGCGGATCACCCCTCAGGCGCAGCCATTCCAGCGCGTTCAGCGACGCGAACCGCGTCTGCCATCGCCAGAACATTCCCGCCAGCTCTCCCGCGTCAAACTCGTCGCTCCACCGGGTGTACCAGGTGCAGACCGATTCCGGAGACTGAAAATTGAGGTCAACTTCAGCCTGTGCAAGCAGGTTCTGGCGCAACTTCCAGCGCTGTTCAACCTCGCGGGACTCCTGGCGAATCTGTCGTGTGGTGCGGATTTCCGCCCTGTGCAGCCGTCGGTTCGTGCGGGTGTGCATGACGTCGGGGAACAGTTCGGCCTGAACATCCAGCGTGAGCGGCAGCGGGCAGGCTTCACCGCCCGTCGCGATCATGACATCGAGCGCCGCCTCCACCTGCTTCAGGTTTGAATGCCGGTTTTTCGGGACCCAGTTCAGGCCGGGGATCTGACGTGCCACCGTGGCATTGAGGCGACCGCTGCCCGTGAGCACGCGCAAAAAGGTGCGCACGTAAGGCATGGCGGGCAGTCGTGCGCCGCGTTCGCGGGAGGACTCGACCAGACTGATAGCCTGAATCGCGGCCTGACGGGCAGGCTTCAGGGAAACGAGGGCGTGTGAGGACGGGATCATGCTGTCACCTCCCCGCTCATCAGTGTCGCCACGGTACGGGCGGTGCAGTTAAAGCGGCGCATACCTGCCATCTGCGCGATCAACTGGCTGACCTGTTCAGGCTGGAGCGTGTCATTCTGGTAAAGAGTACGCACCACCTCGCCACCGGATGAGAGCAGGACCAGAAGCCAGTACGGCGACAGCTCGCCAGGACTGCACACGCAAAGATGCCAGTCATCACAGCCGTCCGCGCTGAACCGACACTGTACGGGGAAAAAGCCACCGAACTCGCTGCGGTACTCGGCGCAGACGCGCCAGCCCTCGGGGGTCGTCAGCAGGCCGGTCACGGCATCGCTGAGGGCGCGACGTGCATCCTCGCCCTGCTGGCGAATGAACTCCATATCGGAGGCGGTCAGGGTATTGATTCGGGTCAGGTCATATTTCATCGTCATGTCTGTACCCGCCGCCCGAAGGCGGCGGCCTCCGGTTTACGCAGCGTGGTCAGTGGTGTCAGCGACGGTTTCAGTGCTCTCTTCAGCCTGAGCGGCTGGCGCAGGGCGCACCATCCAGTCAGGGAGCCAGCCAACGGCATTGAGATCCTGTTCGGCGGCTTTCGCCGCATCCCGACGTTTAAGTTTCACGACCTCCCCCGCCTTGTCGGTCAGTCCGGCCTGTTCATATGCCTTACCAATCTGGGCAATTTTGAGTTTGCCAAAGTAGCTCTCTGCATCCGGCTGCCACCACTTACGCAGGTCAAAATCGAGTGCTGCTTCCAGCCCGTCCAGTGCGCTTTTATCCGTGCGGTTATACAGACGCTCCTGAATACCATCGATACCGTGCGCCGCGCAGAATCCCAGCAGAGTGTTAACCTCCTCCGCAGACCATGACAGCAGCCAGGTAAACCCGAGATGCCAGTGTTCAGGCAGCGTCGCCTGAAACGTCGCTTTCTGCGTCCTCAGCGCCATCAGTGCCTTACCCTCCTCACCGGACGGAGCCAGCGAGGCGAGGTGATACTGGTTTGAAGATACAGAGGCTTTCAGGGGTTCACTGCGCTGACCGTGGCGACGGTCAAACAGGCCGAGACACAGCGTCCACGTCAGGAGTGCGACCGATACATCGGGGCGTCCAGCCAGTTCGACCTGAACAGCCAGCGTGCGCTCGGCTGACATGGCTTTGACCAGCGTCGCGGGATACGCATCGGCTGGAATATCCGGCGTGGTGTACGTCATCACATTATCGCGGCGCTCCTGAAGGGCTTTTTCTTCCTCCTGACGCTCCTCATCCGTCACTTTGTGAATACCCGCCTGAACCTTAAAGTTCCCGCCATCCCATGACACCCAGACGCCGTGTGCGGCGCGGAATTCCGGTGTGGCTTCGCGGTACGTCGCCTCACAGACAATGTCGTCAATTTCCTGCTGGAGAGCATATTCGTCATCGTGGCTGTCGGTGGCTTCCATTTTTTCTTCCAGCTCGCTGACGCGCTGTTTTTCTTCTTCAGTCAGGACGGCGTCTGGCATGGCAAAGCGGTACTGTTCACGGTCGGTCACGTTGTCGCCCAGCTCGCTCATGCGAAACTCTGACCAGCCCCAGCCCTGCTCCTGCTGAATACGCGCCGCAAGAACCGTGAGTTTTCCTGACAGCAGGGATTTCACCTGTGCCGCGTCGGCAAAGGTGCTGTCCCTGTCGCTGAACAGATCGGCGGTCAGCGTCCCGCCAGCGGCGATATACGCCTCCTCGCCCACAAATTCAAACATCGGGTGGCTGACCGCCATCTTGTCATTCGTGACCATTTTGCGCAGGGTCTGCACGGCAGGGTCACGCCACTGTTCCACGGCTTCTTTCCAGACCTGCTCCTGACGCTCATGCGTGTCGGCAAGGGTCAGCGCTTCGCACTGCTCGAGGGAGATTTCATCCCGCGCCAGCGTATCCAGCAGGGAGGGGGCAAGGTTTGCCAGCTTCAGGCAGCGCTGAACGTGGCGCGGGGCATACCCCAGCAGGGCGCTGATCTGCGAGACGGTTTTGCCCTCCTGCTCCAGCGTTCTGAAACCGACAATCTGCTCGGCAGGGTGCATATTTTTACGCTGACCGTTTTCGGTCATGGAGGCCACCACCGCCAGTTCCAGCGGGATCACCTTCACCGGAACAAATGGCGTGTCCGCATCGGTAATCCCTTTTTTGACCAGAATGCCCGTTGCCCTGCGACGCCCTTCCCCGCCGACCACACCGACTGAGCCGTCAGGCAGTTCAACGCCAATCAGGTTCTGGAGAATCCCCACGGCCTCAATACTGTCAGCGAGTTCCTCCACTTCCTTGTCCGTGTGGGGAATACGGCGCACGTTCAGATCCGTGCGGGACAGGCGTGAATACGGCATCAGTTGAACGGGGGTCGCTATCAGCAACTGTAACAGCGTCTGGCTGGCAGTCTGTGCGGCGTCAGGCGCAGCTTTTTTGCTGCGGGTGGCTTTTGCGGTTTTGTTTGCCGTAGAATGGGTGGTGACCATGATTTTTACCTCTCAGTTTAAGTGATGGTTCGCCGTGACCGGAGGGCTATCCGGTCACGGCACTCAGAATTAATCGGTGATGCGTTTCGGGTGCGCGACCAGCGCACCAAATGAAGGACAGGCATCGAGGACCTTCATCATCGCGCGGGCACTTTCCAGCATCGCGGAATCAAACGCGGTGGCACGGTTTTCACAGACCGCGATCGTTGCCAGCACCCCTGCCTTAATGTCAGAAAAGCGTTCGTGCGTTCGGGTACTGAACAGGACACGTTTATCCCCTTCCATAACCTGCCAGTTCGTGCAGTCGTTAAAGCGTGTGTCTACGTTGTCGAATTCCACCACATGCGTGTCGGTGGCCTGAATGCGCAGCAGTGCAACCATGTCACGGCTCGCGCCTACCTTTTTCGGTGATGTTGCGGCTTTCAGAACCTGCATTTTTGTCTCCTTATGTATTACGTGACTGATGGGTTTCCTGAGTCCCTGAAAAAAACCCGTCATCAGGGATTTGAACAGATCAACTGTTGTGAATGCCTCGCCATAATGTGTATGCGCTTCTTCAGCCATTGCGGCAGTGAGTTGCGCCTCGAGCGTCGCCACAGAGAGCTGGCCTTTAATCCGGCTGACCACACGTTTTGCTTCTCCCCTATCTTCCTGGAAGATTCTGGAGCGGCGGTTCTGACGTTGACATTTCGTGTGTGCATCCTGGTTTTCTCCTGTGGGGATGGTTGTCCATCTCCCTGGTGAGTTCTCTCGCGGCAAAGGGCAAAGGAGCAACGGCGAAGGGAGGAAGGAAAGGGGCGCAGACAAAAGTTTTTGCCTGCAAAAAGTTTTGGCGGAGTGCATTTCACCCCTTGGATGACGACCCGACGGTGCTACGACAAGCCTTGCGCGGGAGGACGCACAGGGGATGGCCTCACCGCATGAACAGGATGCACACACCCGACACGGCGGAACGGCGTGGCGGCCTTAAAGCGACGGCTTCTCCGTCGCGGTCGGGGCGGCGTGACCGGCACGGTCGCAGCAAGCCAGGGGTTGACCTCCGCCATCAGACCCTAGCGAAGCCCGAACCCCGAAGGGATTCGGCGGAGACTGGCGGGTGCACAGCAGCTGCCTGGCGGAGTGGGGCTCGACGACTGAGCCGCTTCGCGGGTCAGGAGCCGAAGGGGGCCATGTCCGGGGAAGTGATGCTGTTTTGATGTATGCTGAATCCGGGCAAAAAACACACAGCGAGGTTCAGCCTCATGTCAGATAATGAAACCGAAGACGATACCGATGACATGATTTACGACGAAGCCTGCCGGATCATCGGTCAGTGCTGCCTGATGCTGGCCAGCAACGGTTCAGAAACAAACCGCGCACAGTTAACTTACCAGCTCAAACGGCTTCACTGGAAAGTCATGGAGCAGACAGATTTTTCTCACACGGGAATACTGCTGGCCATCGAGCTTTTGTCACCGCCAGAAGAAGGAGTGAAGCACTGAGGAATACGGAGGAGGGAGACAGACAGAAGCGCCGGAGGCGCTGCCGTCTTTCCCCCGTTCCCCGGAGGGGAACAGCCCTTCCAGGTTGTTCATGCGTGCGGTCGCGCCGGGAAGGAAAAAGGGGCTACCAGCGAACCGGTAGCCCCTTCATAAAGGCGCTTCAGGCAAATCCAGACATCATCAGCTCCTGAAAAGGCGGGGTTTCCCCCGCCTCCAGGTTGCTACTTACCGGATTCGTAGGCCATGAAAGCCGCCACCTCCCTGTCTCCGTCCTTATAACGAATTTCGCAGAGCGATTTTCGTGTCAGGTAGGTGAATATCAGCAGTGTGAGACACACTATTAATACGCACCAGATAAGGGAACTTCGTGGCAGTTTCATAGCCTTCTTCTCCTTGCGCAAAGCGCAGTAAGCGGCTAATCTAGATGTGTCTAGCATGTAGATTAAGCCTCGTGTGGTTGGTTAATGTAAATTAACTTCCTACGGGGCTTTCTTCTTTCTGCCTCACAACACGATAACAAACCACCCGAACATCATGAGGCAAAAAGCCTCAAGCGCCATCGCCATTATATCCTGCCGTGCCACATCTGCCCAGGAATAACCGTATGAAAGCTGTATAAATCCTCATCATTTTTCAGTCGTCGTTCAGACTGTCCGGTCCCTGCGCCCAGTCCTGAATCTGCTCCTCGAGCGCCTTAAGATGCTCATCAACACTCTCAGCCAGTCGATCGCTTTCCGTCTCGAGCCAGCCGCTCATGCCATCCCATTCGCAGGACATCTCTTTCAGACTGGCGTAAATTTGAGCATATCTGCCAGCTTCTTTTTGAGTTGCTCTCTTACGGTCACGTAAGGTTTATGGCATCCCTTCAGTGTCCACTCGACAAATCCAGAAAATACGCCCTCAGAGGTCGTCCAGAATCACACGAACAGGCTTAGGATTACGTATTCGCTCTTTCACTATCTCACCGAGTTCAGCATCTTTATCGTTGAGCAGCATTTTCTTGAAAAGAAGACGTTCATTGTCGGCAATATAGTTAAGTATAAGGCGCAGCACTTCAAAAAGTGTGATCCCTATATTTTCCAGCGCAGCACAAGAGCGAGCTTGAATAGACCCATGTCACGCAGGTTCACCACTTGCTTCGAGAATGTATCATTAGTGCGATTATACCCAGCTCCTGCGGCCTTTCAGGAGCTGGGTTATATTTGGTTGTATCAAAACAGCTTACGTACCTGCAGACTGACTGTCTGCCCCTGATACTGTTCACCGAACTGCGCGGTATAACGCGCGGTCACACTGAGCGTATCTGAATTTAGAACGGTGGTACCCAAGGAGAGATCAGCAGTGTCTTCAACGGGCGACGCACCGAAGGTTGTGAAGCTTGTTTCTCCAATAGTATCAGCAGCATAGCTAGCATTCGTGGTGCTCTGCTTGGAGTCATACTGATGCGTCCACACTGCCTGAACATACGGTACAATGTCGCCAATACCGGTCTGGAATGATTTCTCCAGTTTCGCGCCCAATCCACTACGGAACGCGTTATTGTGGCTACTTTCCACCGAAAGAGCAGAACCATTTCCGCTGCTTTCTTTATAGCTATCAAGTGTCTGATAACTGTAACTCAGGTTAGCCAAAGGCGTCAGCGTGGTGGTATCCGCCACGGCCAGCGGATAACCGAATTCTGCCTTGGTCACGTACTGCTGACCGTTAAATTTGCCCCAAGCCGAATCGGAATAACCCGTCATATTAACTTTACGTGAAGTGTCGTAGCGTTGCTGAGTGACGCTGGCAGACAGGTTCACGTACCATGGGTCACCGGTATAACTGGCATAGCCAATCAGACCGTAAGAATCAACTCCCGTCTTATTACCGGAAAGATTGTCTTCGCCATGGACCGAGGTGTAACTGTAAGTCAGTGCACCACCGACCCGCCATGCATCTCCCATAGCCCGGTCAACACCCAGTACCAGCCCGCTGTAGTTCGCTTTATACCCACTGACACTATCTACCATACCCTGGTTAGCATGGCCGCCAAATACCTGCCCCCATGCAGCCCAGTCGGTAGGATCATCACCGGTTGCCACCCCGCTCATACCTTGTGTATGCGCCAGACGCACTGAATCAACTCGCTGACCGACCACACCGACGGCGTCAAATGTCGCCACTGAGGCTACATTGCTGGCGCTGCTGTTCTGTACGGGAGAGAGCTGTTCACCTACTTTGTTCGCGTCACGAGTAGAATCAATGGCCAGTGAGGCGTTATAGAGATCAAGCAGTCCTGGAGCAATCCCGGTGTACTGCTTCAATCCGCTCAGAGAAGATATCGCATTGCCCGTAGTTGCAAAGCCCGGCGTGACTGGAGTCTCCCCTCCTCCAGGCGTACCTGTACCCGGATTTGTCGGCACTCCAGGCGTACCTGTACCCGGATTTGTCGGCACTCCAGGCGTACCTGTACCCGAATCTGTCGCTTTTGCACCCAGAGAAACCACCAGACTGCTCGTGTTGCCACTGTCAACCACAGATCCGCTTGTCACACCCTCATAGGCGGAAGTCAGGTAATTTAAGCTGTTGGCATTGTAATTGGTGCCATTTTGGGCGGCGGTAATAACCACATAACGCTGGCCCGGAGCAAAGCGGTAGGTATTGAGTGACTTGAGTGCCACCGTTGAACCATTGTCGATGGTGGCAGCACCACTGACAATCAGACGTCCATAGCCGGTATCGGCTGAGACGCCGTTGCTCACTGCGACATCGCCAACACCGACTACCAAGGCTGCAGATGCCCTCTGCACGTAGTTGCCGGTGATGCTGAGGATGTTATTGACCTGTAAGGTCGCGCCTGTGTTATTCACCGTTTTGCTGCCGGCCTGAATATTGTCATTAAGCAGCAGATTACCGGACGCAAAAAACAGGTCTGCGCTGGTACTGTAGAGCATTCCGATATCCGCACTACCGGTTCCGCCACTGGCTCCCGTCAGGGTACCGAAGGTCGCATCGTTGCTGCCGTTAATGGTCATGCTGCGGGTGGCACCATTGTAAATGGTACCAGCAATCATGCCGCTGTTGGTGATCGGGCCAAAGGTACCGGATCCGGCGTTATAAACGGCATAACCGCTGCTGGAGATGGTACCACTGTTGACCAGAGAACCGATGGTGCCGGCATTGCCCACACCACCCAGACTACCAACGAGGGTACCCGTATTATTTAAGCTCCCGATAGTGCCGTTGCTGCTGGTGCCGACCCCGACGTTAGTCGTTCCCGAAATCTGGCCAGCATTGGTTAACGTGTTGACGTTGATCGTGCCAGAGGGGGTTAGATTGCCGACCAACACGCCCGTCCCACCTTCAATAATGCCCGTGCTGGTATTTTGCAAAGAGAGGATCTGACTGCCATTATCAGACTGGATGCCATAACTGGTGCCGGAGAGAGAGCCACTGTTGGATAAGTTTGTGATGAGACCCGAGTTATAAACTCCTGTCGTCGTTCCGGTGAGGGTTCCACTGTTAGCGAGAGAGCCCAAAGTGCCACCATTGTTGATGCCCAGACCACCGGAGATGATATTGTTATTACTGAGCGACATGATGAAACTGTTATTCTTAACACCCGCAACTGAACCGGAAATCGTTCCTCCGGCATTGTTGTTCAGCGATACAATCGTTCCGTTATTGTTAAGCCCGATGGTGTTACTGATGATCGTACTGTTATTCTGAACAATAAGAGCATTAGCCGTGTTCTCGACGCCAGCGGCAGATGTGCCACTTAGCAATCCGTTATTGAGTAATGTTCCCGCTGCAGATGTCGCCGTTACGGGCGCCGCACCTGTTGAAATGAGTGTTCCAGCATTGGTCAGTGTAAGATTTCCTCCAGACCAGGTAACGCAGCCAGTGGTTCCAGTCACTGTAGCGGTATTACCAAGAGCGATACATGCTGAATAAACTTCTGCGGACGACAGCAACGCAATTGCTGACCCTATTGAAAGGCCCAGCACCTTCCGTCTGTCTATCGCAGTTGGATTTGTAATATTTTTTGACATTTAGCAACCCGCATTAACATAATTTAATAAGAATTTACTTATAGCATTAGTCATGCGTTGGTGTTAGCGGTTTGCTGCCTCAAATCGAATAATATTAATGTACTGTAATTAGTCTTAATCTTTAGTTATCGGCAGTAAAATATCTATCTTCAGTAGAATGCTCAGAGATATTACTATCCCCTGTATCACTCAGGCTTATTTTTTAATTTTTTCAAAGCGATAGCGACGTTTTGCAACGGGGTTTTCCATTCTCCTGCCGCAAGCTGGCGGAACAGCCGCATTTCAGGATACCAGGGAGAGTCCTCGCGTTGTTGTAACCAGCGCCAGTCATGCTGGAAAGGCAGCAGCACACAGGCTGGACATCCGAGCGCACCGGCCAGATGAACCGGAGAAGAGTCGACCGAGACCAGCGTGTCTATCACTCGCAGGATGGCGGCAGTATCATCAAAATCGTGGATTTCATCGCTGAGCGACAGCAGCGACATGCCCGCAAGCGGCGTAACAGCCTGCTCTGCCGCTGGTCCTTTCTGCAACGCGAGGAAGGTCATACCCTCTTGCGCCAGCGGTGCCAGATCGGCGAGCGCCAGCGAACGGTGCTTGTCATTCGCATGGGTGGGACGGCCAGCCCACACCAATCCCACTAGCGGGCGTGGAAGATCAGCCAGACGGGCGCGCCATTTCTCCACTCGCGCGGGATCGGCAAAGAGATAAGGCACTCGCCCCGGCAGGTCCGACAGTTGTAGGCCGAGTGCGGCTGGCAGGCTCATCAGTTCACAGTGAAAATCAAACGGTGGTGGCAGCGTTCCTCGCTTCATCAGCTGATGATAACCCCTGACGCCATGAGCCAGGTTATAAGCCTCCTCGTTCACCTCCAGCACAACATGGGCACCGCTTCGCATTTGTGCCTGCTCCACCAGTCGAAGAAACTGAAAGGTATCACCGTAACCTTGCTCATCGTGGATGAACAGCGTCTTCCCTATAATTGACTGCCCTTCCCAGCGTGGCTGCCGGATATGGCGCTCAAACATGCGGGTGTGATCCTGCCTGTAACGGAAGCGATATTCGCGCCAGCCGCGCGTGAACTCTCCCTGCAATAACAGCATTTCGGCCAGGTCGAAGCGCGAATGCAGGTCGCCAGGGGTGGCCTGTACGATCATCTCTAGTACCTGGGTCGCTCCAGCGATATTTCCCTGCTGGCGGTACGCTACATAGAGCTGACGCCACAAAGGTATTGGCCCGGAACCAGAGCACAGCGCTTGACTCAGCACCGCTTCGGCCTGTGCCCAGCGTTCAGCTTTCAGAAGTTCATCAACCTGCTGGAAAAGGGTTTGGTTGTCTGTCGGTTCAGGGTTCATTTCTGCTCCATCCCCAGTGCTTTTAACAAGGGACCGAGGTGTGCAGCATGTTGTTGCCAGCGTCCTTTAGAGGAGGTATAGATCGGCTGACGCACCTGGGCAACGCTTGCCGTGCGCACGATACGGCGAGTTTCGTGGAAGGTCAGACAGGCGTCGTCCCAGGGAAGAGCGATAAAATCAATCAGGCGCCGCGCCTGCCCTTCAAGATCGTCGACCACAGTCTCATAGTCGACTTCAATGAAGCTGTCAGCTGGCAGTATCTGGCGAAAATGGGCCATCAACGCCTCATAATCACGGTAGAACTGACCCAGCTCATCCAGTTGATAAGCGAATGTCTGTTCGCCAGCAAACAGCTTGCTGTAACAGGATAAGCACGTATCAACAGGGTTACGGCGGCAATGGATGATGCGCGCGCCAGGCAGAAGAAGTGGAATCAGTCCGGCATAAAAGAAGTTCGCAGGCAGCTTGTCGATCACGCGCAATGCCTCCGGTGCCAGGTGACTCACCTGCTCCAGATAGTCTGTCCCAATACGAGCAAAGTCAGCATTATTCCAGCGTGGTACATCATCGGGGAATCGGCCTGCGCGTGCCACAGCCCGATCCAGTGCACGCAACTCCCCTGCACCGTAAACACCGGGATGTGAGGCCAGAATCTGCTCAACCAGAGTGGTGCCAGAGCGAGGCATCCCGACGACAAAGACCGACCGCTCAGAAGCCGTGCCCGCGTTGTTGAACTGCGCCATCAAGGCTGGCGTGAAAATCTCCGCAATGTTGTTCACCCACGCACGGGTTTGAGCGGCATCGTAATGAAAAGAGGCACGCTTGAGGGCGTTGCCCTGATTCAGATGAAAAAATGCGCGTTCGGAATCGCTAACATCAAGCCAGGCTTTGCCCAGCGAAAAATGCAGCATCATTTTTTCATTAAGTGGAGGCGTTGGCTCGCTGACCAATGCGCTCTCCATCACATCAATGTCAGGGTCGCCGGCACGATAGAACTTATTGTCACAACGCGCAGCGACAATCCGCGCTGAATCTGGAAAACGTTTCAAGGCCTGTTCAAACGCCGCCGTAGCGGCTTGCTTATCACCGGTTTCCATCAGCAAAACCGCGCGCGCAATCAGGGCCTCTTCAGCAACCGTGCCTGGTAATACCGCTGCCTTACTATAAGCTCTGTCTGCGTCTTCATACTGCCCAAGCGCCTGCAATGCTTTACCCAGGATCATATGCGCATTAGCCCTGTCCGGGGCGATGGCCAGCGCCTTGCGTGCTTCGAAGGCCGCCTCTTCATAATGCTCATTAGCTATCATGATATGGGCAAGAGTGATAAGCGCCCCCGCATGTCGGGGCGAAAACTCCAGAAGTGCTTTAACCCAATGCGATGCTTCTGCGTAGCGCATACGCGACAATTCAATATCCGCCAGATTCAGGTAGGCATCAGCCAGTTGCGGGTTGATATCTATTGCCTGTCTGGCAGAAGCCGCAGCCTCATCAATACATCCCAACTCACTTAACAGCGAGGCGAGATTACTGTAGACCTCTGCGTAATCAGGTCGTAAATTCAGCGCACGCTGGTAACTTTCCTGAGCGCGTTGCAAGTCACCCAGGCGCTTCCAGGTATTGGCCAGATTGTTGTGCACCTCAGCATTGTCTGGTTGCAGCGATGCCACGTATTGCAGGCACTCAAGGCTGGCCTTAAATTTCCCTGCCTCCTGCAAAATGATGCCAAGGTTATTCCATGCCAAAGCCAGTTGCGGCTCTTGTTCTACTGCTCGCCGGGCGGCTTGTTCTGCTTCCTGTAATAACCCCCTTTGGCGGCAAAGCTCGGCCAGATTGCTGAACACTATCGCCGGTGCACCCGGCGACTGCCCAGCTTTACGTATGTAGTCGAGGGCCAGATCCATCTTGCCGTAGGCATGCATCATCAAGCCTAAAAGATTAAGAGCATCGGGCTGCGAAGGGGCAACCTGAAGAACACGCAAACAAAGCTGCTCTGCCTGTGCTGCCTGACCCGCATTCCAGTGTGCATTCGCCAGTTCCATAGCCTGATGAACCGTTAGCTGTTGCGGATAAAGAGGGGTGTTATTACTCAAGATATTCCTCAGATAAACAAGTAAACGCCCGCTGAATACGTAGTCTGGCGGACCGATAAAGCGTTCTAAACGTTGTGCTTCGCTTCAACCTGAATTGCTCGGCATTCTAAAAGTGTCGTAAAAATTAGTGCTAATCACATTCGTCATCAGGATAGGTATCCCAAAAACCAAGGTGCAACAAATAATATCCCGGGTTAAACGCAAGGATTATATTTCCCCCAGCCTCGATTCTTGAATGATCCATAGCAGTTTCATAGCCTTCTTCCTGTCAACGCAAAGCAGAAGTGGCACCTTTACTGCGAAACTGAGATGTCCTGCTTTATTTCAGAGAATGCGTTTGACCGCCTCGCTATAAACTTCCGAGCGCTCTCTTTTCCCAACAGAAATCACAAAGACGACAACCTTCTCGTCTATGACCTGATATACAAGACGATAGCCTGAAGACCGGAGCTTAATTTTGTAACAGTCATGCATACCCCGAAGCTTGTTCGCTTCAATTCTCGGTTACTCAAGCACTTCAGCCAGCTTCTTTTTCAACTGTTCACGTACCGTCGAGCCCAGCTTTCGCCATTCCTTTAGTGCACGCTCGTCAAAATCCAGAAAATATGCCATCAGAGCTCATCCAGCGTCACACGTACTGGCTTAGGATTGCGAAGACGTTCTTTCACTATCTCCACGAGCTCAGCATCCTCATCACTCAGGAGTGTCTGTTTGAACGGCAAACGTTCATTGTCAGCAATATATTCAAGCATGAGGCGAAGCGCTTCAGAGGGAGTTACACCCATTTTTTCGAGCGCAGCGTAAGAACGCGCTTTAAGTTCATCGTCAATACGCAGGTTGATGCTACCCATGTCTCACACCTCTTGTAAATACAAATGTCATTACAAGTATCGCACTACAACATGCTTAGGGCAAGTCACGAAGGAAGCCAGAAAACAAGACGTCAGAAGGTTGATCACAGTCCGCTTAGTGCCAAGGGCGGACGTGGCCAACATCATCCTTTGTTAAATAAAGGGGAGCTGGTCATGTGAGGATCAGCCCCCTGCAGTTTATGAAAGTGCCTGGTTCATGAGGCACGGAACAGTCTAGGAAACTAGGGTCTATTCAATCCATGTGCAAATCACAAATGTTATTACATTTATTGTATTGCTCGATACACATGACAAGTAGTCCCCCAAGGGAGTGCATTGACCCGTTGGACTCACAGCTTAAAGCTGACTGTCATAAATGATTAGAAACAGGTTAACGCAGGATATTATGGGGTTAAGCGGGCAAACGAATCCCGGTTAAATAAACTGAGGAAAACCACAGCAACAGCAACCAACATGAGTACGCCCGCCAGCAGAAAAGTACCACGCATCCCGTCACGGATAGCCTCCGCAGAAGCGAGAGTGAAGTCATGCGTTCCCACCTGGTGTGCAAACACAGCTCCCATTGCAGAAGCACCAGCAATCAGACCTACGTTACGTGAGAAGCTCAGCATGCCTGAAACTGTGCCGCGCCGATCATCACGAACATCAGACAATACTGCCGTGTTATTGGCAGCCTGGAAAAGCTGATAGCCCGGCGTGAGCACAGCCAGTGAAATGATGTACCCGGGTACGCCCATTATTTGCGGCAATCCCGCCATCAGAAAGGTACCTGCAGCCAGGAGGGATATTCCAGCCGCCACGATAAGGCGGCTACCGAGTCTGTCAACGAGCCGACCTGACGGGATACCACTGAAAATCGAGATAACAGGGCCGATGGTCATGACGAGACCGACGTGTACGCTGTTCATACCCAAGCCCGAACTGAGGAAAAATGGTCCGACAACCAGCGTGGTCATCATCACAGCAGCAACCAGCATATTGACGAACAGGCTGCTTATGATTTTCCTGCTCAGCGGGGTCTTCAAACCAGAACCTGCGGGCTTACATTTGATCGCTTCGTCCGGTAATGCTGTGACAGCCAAAATAATGGTAAGCACAGCCAGAGGAACCTGGATCCAAAAGACACCGCGCCAGCCTGTTAGTGGAAGCAATAACCCGCCGAGGGACGGTCCCAGCGCCGTGCCCAATGCTGATACGGTTCCCAAGATACCCATCGCTCTTCCAATATCTGCACTGCCCGCTACCTGACGCATAAGAGCCATCGACAGTGTCATCAGGAATGCAGCCCCGACACCCTGTAATGCCCGCGCGCCAACCAGTAGACGCAGGTCTGGCATGACCGCGCAAAGCAGACAAGCGACAGCAAATAACATCAACCCCATTACTAGCACCCGCTTCAGTCCAAATCTGTCACCGAGACTGCCTGCAATAACGGCTGAGAGAGTCAGCGCGACAAGGTAGACAACCACAACTGCCTGAACCTGATCAAACGGTGCCATAAAAGCTTGTACCAGTGTCGGTAAGGCAATATTTGCAATGCTGGTGCCCAGCGAAGCCAGTAGCATCGCCAGAGAAAGCGTAACAGTGATGCCTGTTTTATGTAGACTCACTGTTTTATCAGTAATATTCATCATTATTGTTCCGGAGTTTGGTCAATTCCTGTGAACCTTAGCACTTCAAGTCAGCTTGAAGTCAACGTCAGTTTTTCAGTAATCTGATGACGGATATTCATCCTCATTCAGGGACTTTTCTCTGTAGGAATTGTTGGGGTTCATCATGAAACTTCTGGATATTGGTGAAGTTGCGAAGGTAAGCGGAGTCAGCCCGTCGGCCCTTCGCTATTACGAGGAAACAGGTCTGATTTCTCCAGTTGCCCGTCGGGGATTGCGGCGACAATATTCCCCTGACGTGCTCCTGCGGCTAAACCTGATAATTATGGGTAAGGCGGCAAATTTTTCGCTTGATGAAATCGCGGGGATGTTTAGCAGAGATGGAAAACCTGAAATTTCCCGTGCCCTCTGTAGTGCGAAAGCCCTGGAGCTGAACGAAAAAATAAACGACCTGACAGCACTGCGTGACACGCTGCTTCACGTGGCCAGTTGCCCTGCCTTATCACATATGGACTGTCCAACGTTCAGACGGCTCGCCGGAATAGCAGGAAAACGCCACCGGGGACAGAAAAAACGAAGCAAACGTGCATAAGCAGGGTAATAACGAGAGGCAAACTATTTGTTCATTTCTGCAAAGCTTTATGGGGGGAACAGCGTTAACATCAACCTCTTCATGAACATCAGTACATTATGCTGTTCACATCTCGGCACGACAACTAAATGATCGACTACCTACTCAGGGTGTAGGGGTCGTATCAGTCAGCCAGAGACTTACTTTTCATGGTGCATTGCCCATACCCGGAGAAGTTATCCAGCGAAGCGCGGGCAAACGCGTCTGTCTGCTCTGTCATCATCAGATATTCTTCATTCCAGAAACGCTGTCTGCGGCCGCGAGGGGGAAAGCCAGCATTGGTAACGTGGCCAGTAATAGTGTGTTGTACAGCAGACTCAGCAAATGTGAGAGCCCCTTTAAGCAAATCAGTGACAACATGCAGAGAACTGTGCCGGTGCGCCAGATATATGCTGTCTATCTCACTTATCAGTATGACGGCATTGCGAATAATCATCCCTGCCAGTGCAATCACACCGAGCAGGGCGACGAATCACATCGGTGTCCCGGTCAGGAGCATTGCCAGAAGAATGCCCGGCAGGCAGCGCAAGCAGCATACGGGAGAAACGCTGTAGCTGTAGCATCAAAATACCAGCATCACGATAAGCATTGCCGCCCCTCCCCCTTTTCCCGGAGAGGAACAGACCTTCCAGGTTGTTCATGCGTGCGGTCGCGCCGGGAAGGAAAAAGGGGCTACCAGCGAACCGGTAGCCCCTTCATAAAGGCGCTTCAGGCAAATCCAGACATCATCAGCTCCTGAAAAGGCGGGGTTTCCCCCGCCTCCAGGTTGCTACTTACCGGATTCGTAGGCCATGAAAGCCGCCACCTCCCTGTCTCCGTCCTTATAACGAATTTCGCAGAGCGATTTTCGTGTCAGGAATGTGAATATCAGCAGTGTGAGACACACTATTAATACGCACCAGATAAGGGAACTTCGTGGCAGTTTCATAGCCTTCTTCTCCTTGCCGTGCGGCGGCTAAGAGGCTATTCTGATGGTGTCTAGTCAAGCAGATGGCCTAGTGTTGTACTGACCCCAAAAAGTTGGACAGAATAGCGAGGCATCTAAGAAAGAGTCCATGAAATACATGGGCTCTTATTTGTTTCCTGTTAAAGCTAAATAACGTGTTCCACAATCGAATTATTCATTTCGTTGCTTACTAGTTCACCCGCTTCCCTGTTTCATCAATAACCTTTTCGCCATCTTCTTTCGTGAAGGCACCCTGTTGAGGTTCCGGAATAATTTCCAGAACCACCTCTGAAGGCCTACACAGGCGGGTTCCTGCAGGCGTTACAACAATTGGCCTGTTAATCAAGACTGGATGTTGCAGCATAAATTCTAGCAGTTGCCCATCGGTAAACTTGTCTTCTGCAAGTCCCAGTTGTTCATAAGGCTCAACATTCTTACGCAGCAATCCACGAACCGTAATTCCCATATCTGAAATAAGTTTAATCAGCTCATCACGGGTCGGGGGCGTATCGAGATAATAAATTATCGTCGGTTCATTGCCGCTGTTGCGGATCATCTCCAGTGTGTTGCGTGAAGTACCACAGGCCGGGTTGTGATAGATGGTAATGTTGCTCATATCAGTATCTCATTACAAAGTGACAGAGAGCCGCCACGCCAGCGCGGCCAGAGTGACAAACAGCACAGGTACAGTCATAACAATGCCGGTACGGAAGTAATATCCCCATGTGATCGTCATATTTTTCTGGGAAAGCACATGCAGCCACAGCAGGGTAGCCAGACTGCCAATCGGGGTGATTTTCGGGCCTAAATCGCAGCCAATCACATTGGCATAAACCATTGCCTCTTTGACGACGCCAGTCGCCGTACTCCCGTCAATCGACAACGCACCAATCAGCACGGTCGGCATATTGTTCATCACTGATGAGAGAAATGCCGTCAGGAAGCCGGTACCGAACGTCGCTGCCCATAACCCTTTGTCTGCCAGCAGGCTCAGCACGCCTGACAGGTACTCTGTAAGGCCAGCATTGCGCAGGCCATAGACCACCAGGTACATACCCAGCGAGAAAATAACGATCTGCCATGGCGCACCGCGCAGGACTTTCCCGGTGTTGATGGCATGACCTCTTTTCGCTACCACGAAAAGCACAGCTGCGCCAGCTGCTGCTATCGCGCTGACCGGGATCCCCAGGGGCTCCAGAACAAAGAAACCGACAAGCAGTAATAACAGGACAATCCAGCCCGCCCTGAAGGTCGCCGGATCCTTTATCGCACTGGCAGGCGTCTTCAGCAGCGAAACGTCATACGTGGCCGGAATATCCCTGCGGAAGAAGATATGCAGCATGGCCAGCGTAGCCGCAATAGCTGCCACGTCCACGGGCACCATAACGGAGGCGTACTGCGTAAAGCCCAGTCCGAAGAAATCTGCTGAGACAATATTCACCAGGTTAGAAACAATGAGCGGCAGGCTGGCCGTATCCGCAATAAATCCTGCCGCCATGACAAAGGCCAGTGTCGTTCCCTGGCTGAACCCCAGAGCGAGCAGCATCGCAATCACAATCGGTGTCAGAATCAGCGCGGCGCCGTCATTGGCAAACAACGCAGCAACAGCGGCACCGAGCAACACTATCCAGGTAAACAGAAGGCGGCCACGTCCGTTACCCCAGCGGGAAACGTGCAGTGCGGCCCATTCAAAGAAGCCGGACTCATCAAGCAGCAGGCTGATGATGATGACCGCAATAAATGCCGCTGTCGCGTTCCAGACGATATTCCAGACAACGGGAATATCAGCGATATGGATGACACCAGTTCCCAGAGCCAGCACAGCCCCGATACTCGCGCTCCAGCCAATACTCAGGCCTCTGGGTTGCCAGATCACCAGTACCAGCGTCAGTAAAAATATACTCCCTGCTAAAAGCATTCCAGACTCCATCACATATGATTAAGTAAATGTGTTTACCTGTCTCAGCAGGAGGTGCAGGCTGCTTTTTGCAGCCATTCACGCACATCCTCTCGCAGACACTGCCAGGACGTTGCGATTATCTCAGCTGCCCACGCCGGTATGTGGGGTGACAGACGGTAGTGGATCCATTTGCCTTCCCGACGGTCAATAACCAGCTCAGCTTCACGAAGGATAGCCATATGTCGTGAGATTTTGGGCTGCGATTCGGAGGTGGCTGTACAGATATCGCACACGCACATTTCTCCTGACTCCCGCAGAATCATGACGATGGCGAGCCGTGTTTCATCAGACAGGATTTTGAAAAGCTGAACAGGATGTAGCATTTTTCACTCCGTTCCATTTAGAATACACATATGGTAAATCATATTTATAGACTTTGAAATAACCTGTTCTCCGGAGGAGAAAAATGGAACAATTTCCTGTCCTGAATACTGAATGTTTTGATCAACACATCGCAGAACGCCTGCACCTGCAGGAGCCGCCACGAATCCAGATCCTGTATGGCTCAGTAAGAGAGCGCTCCTACAGCCGTTTTGTCGCGGAGGAAGCAGGTCGCCTGCTGACGGCGATGGGCGCGGAGGTGAAATTCTTTAACCCCTCTGGACTGCCTCTGCCGGATGATGCCCCGGATACGCACCCTAAAGTCAACGAGCTGCGCGGTCTGGTCAGATTGTGTGACGGGATGGTGTGGAGTTCCCCGGAACGGCACGGGGCTATGAGCGCGGTTATGAAGGCGCAGATCGACTGGATAGCCTTAAGTGAAGGCGCGGTACTTCCTTCGCAGGGCAAGACACTTGCAGTGCAGGTTTGCGGCGGTTCGCAGTCTTTTAATGCCGTGAACCAGATGCGTATTCTGAGTCGGTGGATGCGGATGTTCACTATCCCCAACCAGTCCTCAGTGGCGAAAGCATGGCAGGAATTCGATGAGAACGGACGGATGAAGCCCCCTTCCTGGTATGATCGTATCGTCGATGTCGCTGAGGAACTGTTTAAAATGACACTGCTGCTCAAGGGCCAAAATGGTTACCTTGCCGATCGCTACAGCGAACGAAAAGAAAGTCACCAGGCACTGTCAGAGCGGGTCAATCAGGGCAAAATCTGACAAATGAAAATACCAGTTGCGTTTGATTTTACTTTTTATGCGTTAATTGCCGGTAACGTAACCTTAAGGTGTCGATTAAACCAGTGGCGATTCAGTTGTTCTTTACACTTGGGCTTCTGATAAGGCCGAGTCCATTCAAAATGTCACTACTTTCATTGCCTGTTCACTTTATACGTCAAGAAGGTAAAACTCATATATTTTAGTCAACATTGCTGTTTTCTTTTTGCATACAGTTATTTCGCCGCCCTAAAGATATGCTTCAGCAAAACACTGTTAAACGTTGTTTTTGATGGTTCGGGCCAGTCAGGAGGATCAGTAAGGAGTGTACCTTCCTGACGCATCAGGTTATGCGTTTCAGATTTTCTCTCAATGTAATCAGCTAAGTCATACCCCATCGTTTCAATAATCAGCGTCGTAACAGTTTTCTGGTTTACCGGTGCAACGTTCAAAATAAAATCTGGGTGAATAACTTCCTCAACTCCGTCCTCAAACGTTCTCAACGTAAATAGTGGCTTGCTGAGACTAAGTGATTCAGGGCGATTTGTTTGGCGGGATGCAAACTCGCAGGCATTGATGATTGTCTTAAGAGTGGATTTCTCAAGGTTGCTATCTACGGGGACTGGATTGTCCAGAGTAAAAGCGGCATGTGCATATGCGTCGTGGCAATACACAATACCTTTTCCATCTCGCCGGTATTCGAGAATAGTCCAATATGGCCCCCTACTTCCGGCGTTAAGATAGTTTTCACCATTTATGGTTACTCGTGTCTCGGGACTGTGTGTAAATGCCTTCCCTCTTACACTAAAGGTCACGCTCTCTCTTGAAACCTCTGCCGCCAGGCCGACAACATATACACATAATTCCTTATCAAGGCTGTTAATACCGCCGTTGACTTCCAGCTTTTTAAGCATCTCTTCAATCTTTTCTATAGCCACCCATGGCGAGCATGAGATCAGGTCCGCGAGAATAGTGCCATTTCTCATAGTATGGGTATTAAGTACGTCCTTGACGAACTGCACTGCAGTAGCCAGTCCAGGAGGCTTGTAATGAGTACCCAGTTCGATTTGGTTTAACCCAGCAGCCTGAATGAGAGTCAGCAATTTTCTACCCAATGCTGGGACTGGTTTGAGTGTCTTTCGTCTTTTTTTGCGCGGGTGCGGCAGTTCCTTACTCTGTTTGGCTCTAGCTTTCTCTTTTCGGTCAGGTAACCAGTCATCTCCACCGATTGGATTGAGAGGGCTTGTTTTCCCTTCATTTGACTTGGAGTCTGCATCCCTTTCTTTTTTCATACGATACAACGGACACGTCTCATCATGTCGCATGGATGTCTTGACGTGTCTAAGATATGCTCTTTTTACTTCACAGTTGTAGGGCCCCTTCATATCCTGCTCACGCTCGACACAATCGCATTCTATCCATAATTCCTTTCTGTCCATCTCTTCAAGAATGACATTTGTGATCCGCAAGTCCGCCTGAGAAGGTTTTCTGGAATGACTGAACACATGCAGTACCGATTCCTTTTCAGTAATACTTAAATATCGCTCAATGCGTCCTCTTGGGGTCTCTTTCCAGACGAGTTTCATTCTGCTTTTCCTGTTTAACAGTTCACATCCCTTCGTGAAATATGAGCTAAGAATAAACCATTTAACATTTACGCACAGTGATACAGAACATAGCAAAATTACAGACTCAAACATGTAGTGGCTAATCGGTAAAAATTATTTCAAAAGAAAATCACTGCTAAAGCGAAGCCGTAGGAATATGAGTTCAAAACTGATTACGGCATGGCAGTGTTACCGAGCTTAGATGGAACGCCTCTATATACCAACAGGGGCAATTACTGAAGTAATTCAATGCCTCAAACAATGAGGTATTTGAAAGCTTTTATCCGATAGTAATCTTACTCAGAAACGAAGGCCGTTGATCGTTAGATGTTGTCAAATATTTACCCTTAGCACAGGTTATTTACCTCGCAAATGATCGAACCTTTCACAAGCTGATAGTGCTCGCCGCAGCCGCACGACCGGGCAAAGCCCGCGAGTAAGCGAGGAAGCGCCAAGAGTAATATTTAACATTTTGCTCGTACGCATAAATCATAAATTTGACAAGTAATACAGATGTAGTGTTGGGACCATGGTCCCAGATGCAGGGTTGGGACCACGGTCCCAGATGCAGGGTTGGGACCACGGTCCCAGATGCAGGGTTGGGACCACGGTCCCAGATGCAGGGTTGGGACCACGGTCCCAGATGCAGGGTTGGGACCACGGTCCCAGATGCAGGGTTGGGACCACGGTCCCAGATGCAGGGTTGGGACCACGGTCCCAGATGCAGGGTTGGGACCACGGTCCCAGATGCAGGGTTGGGACCACGGTCCCAGATGCAGGGTTGGGACCACGGTCCCAGATGCAGGGTTGGGACCACGGTCCCAGATGCAGGGTTGGGACCACGGTCCCAGATGCAGGGTTGGGACCACGGTCCCAGATGCAGGGTTGGGACCACGGTCCCAGATGCAGGGTTGGGACCACGGTCCCAGATGCAGGGTTGGGACCACGGTCCCAGATGTAGGGTTGGGACCACGGTCCCAGATGTAGGGTTGGGACCACGGTCCCAGATGTAGGGTTGGGACCACGGTCCCAGATGTAGGGTTGGGACCACGGTCCCAGATGTAGGGTTGGGACCACGGTCCCAGATGTAGGGTTGGGACCACGGTCCCAGATGTAGGGTTGGGACCACGGTCCCAGATGTAGGGTTGGGACCACGGTCCCAGATGTAGGGTTGGGACCACGGTCCCAGATGTAGGGTTGGGACCACGGTCCCAGATGCAGGGTTGGGACCACGGTCCCAGATGTAGGATTAGGACCGTGGATCAGTGATAATGAGAAGGATACATCAGAAAATATATGAAGTTAACGAGACCCAAGTTTTTCTAATTTCTCAAGTATATTCTCCATTTGCTCAATACAATCTTTAGAGATTTTGGTGCGATCAAGCGTAAATACTACTTTATTACCTTTGTATTGAGCCATTGCGCCCGGAACAAATTCTCTTTTAACAGGCGCTACAGATGCACTGCCTTTAGAAGCTTTAAGGGATCGAGTTAATGCCTCAATAATTTCTTCTGTTTCATACACAATCCCACTTTGCCGCTTCTTTAAAAGCTCATCAGTTGTGGAAATTAATAAGGCTTCATCATCACTGAAAAGACGATTCAAATTATCACCCATTCGTGCAGATAACTCACCAGGATGAGAGAAGAGGGCTATCAAATCACGTGGAAGTTTAGCTGTATTGATGCACCGAGTGATGATTTTACGAGAAATATTTTCAGCATCCGCTAAAGCAGAAATATTCCCGTTAAATTCATTCTTAAGACGGAACGTGTAACGGTTTCCTCTTTCATAAGCACTCGTAGGTCGATAATCATTACCTAGCTTACATAGCGAATCCATTTGCTCATCATCAAGATCACCGACAAGAATTCGATATTCGCTAGAGGTCAGTATGGCGGTCATACGTCGACGGCTACCATCCGCTATTTCAATACCATCAATAATTTTACGACCAAATGCAGGATGCTGTTGTCCCGTTAACAGGAATGAAGGTATCAGGTCATCCAAAGAATCCTCGTTTAACAAATCCTGAAGACGCTCATTTCCAGCCCAAACCTTCGTTGCCTTTTCAACCAATTTTCCCGGGATGGTTTCAAGAACAAATTTTACATCACGACCGCAAATGGGAAGGGTGATCGTATTTCCTTTTGCCATGGCACCAACTCGAGCAATCAATGAATCAACCATTGGCGCAGCAGGTGCTGCAGTGGTAGCAGCAGGAGTGATTGCAGGGGAAGACTTTGGAATAATTGGCGCACGTTTCATTAACGAATCTCCCAACGAGGTTTAATCAGTCGATCAAATATTTCGTTGCAAACTGGCTCCCAAATCGCGAGCGCATTTCGCCATGCACCTGTAGATGAGCGCTGATCAATTGCCTGTTCAAAAACGGTACGCATTCGAATCTGACCCTTTCCGACTTCGTCAGTTTCGCGAACAACATTTTTCAAAACCATACTCCCCCATGCATCACGGATTTGCTCTTCCATCCATGGAGACTGAGAACCATTGTTATTACTATATTTCGTCAATAGTATTCTGACATCTGGTTCAAAACCCTGTAAATCGACGTTCTTCAAAAGGTCGCGCAGCATGTCAAAAAATTGAAGTGCCGAAGTATAGTCAAACAGCTCTGCAGGGGTAGGGATGATTAATACATCTGCCGCACAAACAACGTTAATGGTTCCTATACCAAGATTAGGGGCACTATCTATAACGATAACATCGTAGTCCTGGGCAACAGTCTCGATTGCGAGGCGAAGCATCATGTGAGGTTCTGTAGGTAATTTTCCCTCGTCATAGCGCCCCATAAGTTCCGTTTCGATACGATGTAATGCAAGACAGGAAGGAATTATATCCAACCCTGGCCAGCAAGTTGGTTTTATTGCGTAGGAAGCATCATCCCTTTCACCAAGGTAGAATGGAAGTAATGTATCATTAGCGTGAATATGCAAATCTGGAACCCATCCATGATACATAGATGCCGTTCCTTGCGGGTCATTGCCTTCGACAAGAAGGACACGAAGCCCTTTCAAAGCAAGGTCTTGTGCCAGATGTACTGACACTGAGGTTTTGTAAACTCCACCTTTATGCGCTGCTACACCGATGACAGGAGGAACACTCTCATTTGGTCTGCGAAGTCGTGTACCGAAAACATCTCGCATATGGTTTATTTGCTCGATTGTATAACCCACTCTCTGTTCAACCCGCCCACGCATTTCCATGTCGGGGTGGGGGAGACGGCCTGCTTTTTCTGCGTCCCTAATTGCTTGTGATGACACACCAATTAGATCAGCCGCCTCACCGACACGCCAGCGACGCGTAATTTTCCTCGCCTCAGGGCTATCATCATTAAACTGAGCTACAGCAATGGCTTTTGTCATTTCATGGCCAGCAGCAATGCACTGATCAAGGGTATTCATTAATCCCATATTATGTTCCTTAAAATGAACTTTGCATCAATCAATTAAATCTTGATAAAAGAAGCAAAGCAACATTAAAAATGCAAACCATGTTAAAAACTGCAAAGTTGGTCAAAAAATGCATTCAAAATGAACAGTAACCAAACAAAAATGATGAAATTAAACCCAATATTCCCTACATAAACCAAGTTATATGAGCTGTTACCGAAGCAAGTTATAAACGATGTGAGGATATGACAGTTCGATTGAAGGTAGAAACCCTGCAAGCCAACGATTCAAAAGTGGGTGGTATAATGCAAAAAGTGTGTGGCATCATGATAAACAAATGGGTCTTTCGCAGAGATTTAAAAGGTGGGTATCATTATGCAGAAGGTGTGTAGAGACATGCAAAAAGTGTGTCGCAACATGCTGTATGACTTAAGATGGTTAGAAATCAACCAAGAATTAAGGTGCAGAAAGTTACTGAGTGAAGACATCATGTTGTAGCACACCTCACCACATGCTACGACCCACTATTGCTGGATCGTAAGCATAATACGACCCACCTTTTAAGGTTGTAATTCCTTAAGTTTCTTATTGCGTTTGTGAATTAACACGGTCAAAGTCCGGCCATCTTTCACAATGCTATATTCGATATAGCCAATGTCATGCAATTGCTTCAAAGCCGCCTTAATGAGCCGGTTTTGTTCTTTAACTGGAGAAGTTAAGTTAAGTCGTTCAATGATGCGATCAAATCTGATCGGGGCAGGGTTATCGGGCAGGCTCGCAATGTAGGTATAAAGGGTTTGAGCGACTTCCTTGCCTTTCAGCATATGATAAGGACGCTTACGCAACAGGATGTTATAGTCAATTTGATAGAGTTCGTGCAGTCGCTCATCAGCTTGAAGTGTGATGGTGTCAGTATCTTTTGTGTACTTGCCACTTTTGAGAAGTTGAGTGAAGAACTTGTCGCCTGTTTTCTTGCTATTAAACTGAACCGTTTTAGTACCGATGCGGGTCAGTGCATCAAAGATCGTGTCTCTCAAACGTTTGTTAAACTGACGCGAATCGTACTGGCACAACGCAGCAAACTCAGTAAAAGGCAGTTCTATCGTATTTGATTTCAAACCGTATTTGCTAAAAGCGCCGATAATACCCATCCAGACACTAAAATCTGTTGATATGTTTAGCCTTTCTCCAAAGATCCTGACTTCGTCGTAACCTTCCTTACGAGCAAACTCCAACTGTGAGAATGAGGATGATACATCTATACCTGACTTCAGCCCTTTAGGTATTGCTCTACTAGCAGGAACAAAGACCCCAAGACGCAACAAAATAGCCGGCTGGACAGATGAATTGCTTGTGACGGTTAATTGATGAGTTTCGCCTTCATTAGTAATCTGAGCTGGTATAAAATTGTTATCAGTCATTGAGTTACGCCAGTTATGTTGAGTCCATTCAGGGTTATCCACAAGAGGTGAATAGTTAGTAATTATACATGCTACGACACACCACAAAACATGTTATGACACACCTCTTACATGTTGTCACCCACTTTGAACATAGTGTGACACACTAAAAACATGCTATGACACACTTTCTTCATGATGTGACACACCAGAATTCGCTGTAGGCCTTAATTGGCGTGGCTTGTAGAGATCGGGGATCTGTTTGGAACTATATGGATCCATTAAGGATCGTTTAAGGATCGCTTATTGGATCTAGTCATGTATATGTTGATAACTTTTTGGTTATAAGGGGTATGAACATTCGTGATTTTACATACATTGTGCCACTGGTTAGTCTCACTTTCAGTTTGGCATAAGTGAACATGATATGACCCACTATTTATCGTAATACTCAATGTTAACCGCTGTTTTTCAAAACTATCTAATAGTTACTAAACTACACCCCCCTATGTTAGTAATGTCTTCATAAGCCACATGAAGACATACCCATGAAGAGGCTTATTTCCGACCAACAGATCATGAGCATTCTCCGCGGACTGAAGCCGAGTGTTCTACCTGTGAACTATTGCGCAAGCACTCCATTTCAGATGCCACGTCTTACACCTGGCTTAAGAAACAGCTTGTCGAAGTAATTCTTGATAAGGAGGCACTTGAGGTGTCCCTGTCGACCTGCAGCGATGACACTCAGAATACAGTTGCTTATGCACATTGTGCACATCGCATCACTAAACTGGCACAGGAGTACTTGAGTGCAGAGAATTTGGCTACCGTGGCATCTGGTAGTTACTGCGACGTGAAAGGCTAGAAACAGAACGTCTGCCGCTGCTCCGTCCGGCGGCACCCAGTCTGACCTCGTTAATGGATTTCGTCATGGACGCACTAGCCACCGGCCGCATGTTCAAGTACTTTACCTGCGTGGATGACTTCACGAAGGAATGTCAGACGTGCAGGTCACGCGTATTCTGGACAGCATTGCGCTTTTTCGCGGCTATCCGGCTACGATAAGAACTTAGTAGGGGCCGATGCGCGCTCGATCAATGGACTTCTGAGCATGGCGTGGAGCTGAGACTTATCCAGCCCGGCATGCCGACACAGAACAGATTTATTGAGAGTTTTAATAGAAGCTTTCGCGATGAATTATCATATGCGGTCTAATCGTCTGAATTTTCGGCGGGTTGGAGAAATGGTAATGGCAGCTCAGAAAAAGCTCATAGGCGAATGGGTCTGAAAATGGCTCCCACTTTATGGGGATCCCCCCCTAAAAGGAGATAAGACAAACCATTTTATTCGCTTTTTCACGCGCGCCATAAAGAGAGTAATAATCCCATGCAATTTTTTAACTGAGCGATTAAGTGCTGAGCTCACCGTCTTTCTGATTGAAAAATAATCAGCTGTGATATGATAAGCCTTACTCTTATAAAGGTTAAGACTATGTCATTCTTTGATTACGCACTTAAACGTGTTGAAGCTGCGACCAAAACCACAGTGACCTGTCCGATATGCGGCCATAACTCTAAACATCCGACAACAAAGGTACGACAGGAACAGGCGTTGCTATGCCCAAAATGTAAATCACTGTTCATTATTCACAGGTAATTCATTTTTGAGCCAGTTTTTTCCTAAGGAAAATAGCATTACCATAAAGAACAGTGTGCTTATATTTTTTAAATATTAATTAATTGTGTCATTTTCTTTCTGATCTGGTCAAGTGCATATTATAGTTCGTCTACAATGTTAGGTAAATGTTTAGATTATCCGTGGCGATACAGTGAGCAGATGAAAAACAGACATATTCTTCTTGAGCGATGTTTTTAACAAAGAAAAATAAGATTTGAACGAGTTACCTAGTATATACCAGATCACTGGATTGATATATTTGTCATATCGTGACAGCTGAATCAGAGAGGTCAGCCACGACATTATGGATATCATTGATTGTGGTATTAATTACCGCCTGGCAGGTCTGGTACGCAGACATGAAATGCATCAGCTGGCGCATCTGCGCGCGTTGCTGAGCATTTAGGTGGGAGGAAGCATTGTGACTGAGTGCGTCCTACTCTCAGTATAGAGTTTCTTTTTCCTTTACATGCTTTTCACTGTCTTTTTTATCTGTGTGTTAAACATTATGGGATATGATCTGATGACAGCTTTTGCTACGGTGGTAGCATGTATCAATAACATGGGGCTGGGTTTTGGTTAAACGGCATCCACCTTTGATACCCTGAAGGATGGCGCAAAGTATCTGATGTGCGCTGCAATGATAATTGGGCGTTTAGAAATTTATCCTGTACTCATTTTTTTCCCGATTTTTATGGCGACGTTGAAAGCTGCTGTGGTAACAGGAAAGGCTTACTTCGCTGGTCGTATATTATTGTGATTTTTTTTACTTCGGACCTGTCTTCTGTAGCTCAGGATAATTTGAAATTCGTAATATCCTTATTGTGACATGACAGTCTTAACTCTAAGCCATTAAGTCCACTTTTCGCTCAAAGCCCTCTGTTAACTTCGTCTTGTTAAAAAAACATTCTTAGCGTAGGGTATTTTCCGTTTCTTAGGCTGCCCCAGATAGAATCATAAGCTTGCTCAAAGTTGGCAAACTACTCCACTGGTTCGCTACAAGGCGGTATTCAAAACGATAGTCTATAATTTATAGGGAGTTATCATTTTTGTTCTATATATTCACCTTGCTTTGCAAGAAAGCCAAATGTTCTAAAGGAGTAAAATGATGGATAATGATGAACTTGTAAGAAAAGCCGAAGAGGAAATTGCAGCGCTCATTGTGAAAAAAACAGTGGAGTTACGAAAAAAGACAGGAAAAGAACTTTCCTCAATTGAATTTATCCCAAAGGAAACGATGGCCGGTCTTGAAGGTTATCAGATTAAAATAAACCTTCTCTAGGCATCCCATAATCATCAGGTCGCGCTAGCGGCCTTTTATGGATTCAATAATCACAACATAATGTAAAGAGACAAAATCTCAAGCTTGTTATACGGTAAACTGGCTTAAGTGATATGTTGTTTTATAAAGATAATTACGCGCAGACAGGCCATATAATTCCTGCTGCGCAATGATTCACTTTATCAAGGCAACGTAAGGGCTTAATGGGATATGCAAGAAATACATCAAACGAAATTAAGTAAAAACTTTTCTAAGAAGTCTTCAATATCTAAAATGTTTGGTCTTCAAAGAGATTCATAATATTACGCTGTGAATCTCAAGGAGAATTCAGGCTTGCAGTCCCGCAATCGCGGTTAGCTTTTTATCCGTCTCTTTTTCTTCCTGAAGGGTCTCAGCAAGCAATTCTGCGGCCTCGTTTAATCCAAGCTTTAAGGCGAGAGCATGCAGTGTTCCATAAGCGGCTATCTCATAGTGCTCCACTTTCTGCGCTGCACCGATAAGCCCCGCATCCCTGACAGGCCCAGCATCAACAGAATCCATAATTTCCTGTGCTTCTTCAGCCAGACCCTCAAGCGCGTGGCATGTCATGCCAGTGATAGAAACAAAGTCTGTCATTTCTGCCAGTCGATCGAGGCGCTCAATTTGTCCACGCGTTTCTTCAAGGTGTTGTTCAAAAGCAGAAATTAATTGTGGGTCCGAAGCCGCTCGTGACATTTTAGGCAAGGCCCGAAGGATTTGCTTTTCCGCACTATAGACATCGGACAGATCATGAGAGAAGAGATCTTCAAGTGTTGAAATGTTCATTATCGCTCCGATAAGAATTTGAGAGGCAGTTTTTTGCTGCCATTATTTTGAGAAAGAAAAGCGTAACGATGCAAATAAATCCATTTCGCGCTTAAAAATCAACGTTGTTAAGGGATAAAAACGAAGATGCGTTAAGGTATGCACCGTCACTATGAAATTTTAGATTATAAAAACCTTTTGTGGTCATAAATATTTTTTATCTAAAAATTCAGGTGAGAATAGTAAGGGGTAGGGTAAGGAATGTTCTATTTTTTGGAACTGCCTTTACCTGTATTTTTCGTTCCGCTCTCACGCTCATTTTTGTCTTTTTCTCCGCTGCGTTGCCCGTCTTTTCTACCTGCTTCGGATGACTTTTCACGAGTTTCTAAAAGTCGGATCGAATTTTCACGAAATTTTGACATGGTGTCTGTTCTCCAAATGTTTTTTCCGGAGCCTAACGGTGCCAATGAAATAAACACTGCGAGGCCTGCTTGGTACATTTTAAAACTAGCACACTAATAAGATTAAACAACTATTATTGATGTTTTATATCTAAATGATGAATGGGGATTATGAAAGCGAAACCGTTATTTCATCATGTCGGGAAGTTAAATTTTTAAAAAAGACATTTAAATCATCACGCGAATTTTATTTTTTGGCGGTTTGTCGTTTCGCTTGAATAATCGCGTTATTTTTTATTCAGAACATTATAATCTAAGCTTGTCTCACAAAATGCCGACGAAGGTAAGTAGAGGAAAAGAAAGCATGCAGCTCTTCTCATTCGAGAGCGTTGCCTATACCCAGCTGTGGAGCGGTATTACGTTGAAAAAAGTATGGTCTTAATGATGAAAACCATCGCGGCTACCACCGTTGCGCATAACAAGTGCGTCAATTTGCTTTTTCATACCTGGATGTCATGCGCCGACTGTTCTGTCTGTGTTTTTTACAGGATGCACCGCTTAAAAAGCAGATTTCCAGATCAATCCTGGCCCTCAAACTTTCTCACCTAAGTGTGAGGATTTTTTCTGATGATATTCACACTGAACATGATAAGAAAAATCCTAATTGCACTAATAATATTCTATTAACTGCCTACATGATTCATTTTCTTCCATATATTCAAAAGAGAGCAGGGGTGTCTTACTCTGCTTATAAAACCATTCACCATCGTTTCGTTGAATTATCTCTCCGGGGGCGAAACATATCCCGGATGCCGCGCGAACTATTGCATATTTCCCATTGTTAAACATAACTCTGTGGATACAAAAAATCTTGTTTGGTTCTCCTAACAGCCTATTTTCTATGATCTTGCCTTCAATAAAAAAAATTTTATTAGCTTTCATCAGTATTACCTTTATAGCATAAAAGAAATCAGTACATTATCATTACTCTGTTTCTTTTTCGGTGTGAGTACCTTCATGCACCGAATTTTAGCTCGTGCAGTAGTGACGTCGTATGCATGAATCTGACCTCGAAATTCCTGAGTCAGTTTGTGCAAGATATAAATGTTCTACTATTCATTATACGCCTTAATTGAGTAATACTTTGCTTATGTTCCATGTGGTTATTTATGCACGATAAATTCAACCCCGGAAAGCAAAGCGGGAACAGGTGATAAAATACCCTTCAGTGAGAATTTTATGATGAAATCAGAAGACACCCTTGACTGGTATCCGGCACAGCTGTCTCCTGTGAAAATCATCCTTGGTAACGCCGTACTGGAAGTGGCTAAACAGGGCAGGCCAATTAACACCCGTACGCTGCTTGAGTACCTTCAGGTGATGCAAGAAAAGCAAAAACGAAGGGATGATAAAATCGCGATGCAGACGGCTATTGACGTTCTCAGAGATAATCAGCGCATTAACGGAAGACGTTAATGCGCATTTTTAGCTTTTTCACTTCTGAATGATATCAACTGTATGGTTTTGACCGTCATCAAGCAGAGGAATTCTGTCGTCCGGTAAAATGACGCCATCCATTAAGACCTTGTACTCCGTGCCGCCACGAGAAACGGTGATGTGATACTGGCTGTAGCCATGTTGATACGTTAAGCCGAAAGATGACCATTCATCGGGAAACTGGGCGTGTAGGGTAAAGGACGTACCGTATTGTTTTATTCCCAGAAGTTCCTCGGTTAGCAGACGGTATGCCCAACCTGCTGAACCGGTATACCAGCTCCACCCTGCACGCCCGGTATGTGGCTCCACGCTGTAGACATCCGCGCTCATGACATACGGCTCCGCTTTATATTTTGCCACTTCGCCAGCATTCAGTGTGTGGTTTATGGGATTTATCATTGACCACAGTTGCCAGGCTCGCGCTTTATTGCCCATTCTGGCAAACGCCATCACTGCCCAGATGGCACCATGCGTATACTGCCCACCATTTTCTCGCACGCCCGGTAAATAGCCCTGAATGTAACCCGGGTTTGGCCCGTGGTTATCGAATGGAGGGGACAGCAGTTTGATGAGCCCCGCATCGCTATCCACGAGATACTTATCCAGAGCCTGCATGGCCCGTCTGCTGTGATCCGGGCTGGCGGCCCCGGACAGCACAGACCAGCTTTGCGCAATGGCATCAATCCGACAGTCCTGCGAGCCTTTAGATCCCAGAGGTGTGCCATCATCAAAATATCCCCGCCGATACCATTCGCCATCCCAGGCGGAGGTCTCAAGATTTTTTTGCAACTGCAGCGCCTGAGAACGACACATCAACGCGACACTGGCGTCCTGCTGCTGTTCTGCGAGCGTAGCGAATCGCTGTAAAATATCGTACAGGAAGAACCCCAGCCAGACGCTTTCGCCTCTGCCTTCAATGCCGACCTGGTTCATACCATCATTCCAGTCACCCGCCCCCATAAGTGGCAGCCCATGCTGTCCAAACCGCAACCCATGTTGAATCGCTTTTACGCAGTGCAGCCACAACGTCTCTTCGATGTTGCTGATGACGGGAGAATCATAGACAGATTCTTCACCGGGCTGGAGGAGGCGGCCTTCCAGATAAGGAATACTTTGCTCCAATACTGCGGTGTCACCCGTTGTCTCCACGTAGTGGCATACGGCGAGCGGGAGCCAGAGATAATCATCCGAACAGCGAGTGCGAACGCCGTTACCGTGAGGAGGATGCCACCAGTGCTGCACATCCCCCTCAATAAATTGCCGTGAGGCGCATAGCACAATCTGTTCGCGCAGCCGTTCCGGTGCTGCGTGGCTCAGCGCCAGCGAATCCTGTAGCTGATCGCGAAAACCGAATGCGCCGCCAGACTGGTAGTAACCGCTGCGAGCCATAAGCCGACAAGCCATTGTCTGGTACAACATCCAGCCATTAACCAGTAAATCAACCGTGGAATCAGGGGTAGTTACCACAATTTTATCAAGCACGCTATGCCAGTAATCGTGCACCCTATTCAGCTCCTGATGCGCGGCATCTTCATTCAAATAACGGGCAAGCGTCGCCTGAGCCTGGGCCTGATTTTCTTCCGCTCCCAGAACAAAAATAAACGTTCTCTGGTCACCATCAATTAATGTGACCATCGACTGTAGCGCCCCGCATGGATCGAGACCGGCGCCCGTTTTCCCCGTAAGGCTGTGCTGTTTCATGGCTGTAGGGTTTTGCAGGGAACCATTACGCCCAATAAACTCACGGCGATCACCGGTTAGCGAGCAGTGAATGCCACTGACGGCAAAAAAGGCAGTTCGCCCGCCACCGTTTGCGCCGTAAAAGTTGTTTGCCATCACGCTGCAACCACCCGGTATGCTGGCAGAATGCGTCACAATGTGAGGGGCGGTACGGGTTCGTGATTCCCCGAGCGTCCACTCCACATAACCCGTGACGGATAATTTACGCGTGCGGCCCGAGTTGTTACTGAGCGTCAGGATGGCAATTTTCACCGGATCTTTTTCGGCGACCAACACCGTCAGCTCAGTGTCTATACCACTCTCACGATGCGCAAACACGCTGTAGCCGAAACCATGACGGGCCAGATAATCCCCCTTCCCGCGTACTGGTAAGGGAGTGGGGGACCAGAACGCGCCGCTCTCTTCATCGCGCAAATAAAAGGCTTCACCACTACGGTCGCTCACCGGATCGTTTTCCCAGGGCGTTAAGCGATATTCGTGGGCATTCTCATACCAGCTATAGGCCTGCCCCGCTTCAGAGATCACGCTGCCAATACAGCGATTTGCCAGCACGTTGGACCAGGGCGCCGGAGTGGGCGCATTTTCCTTCAGGACAATTTGATACTCCCGGCCATCCTGAGAAAATCCACCGTAGCCGTTGAAATGGCGCAGCTGACTGGTATCAGGAGTCCAGTCAGTATGTTGATTGCGTCCGGTCATGGTGTACGAGATAAATGCCCTGGCCGGTGTTTTTGACGTATTCATTCGCAGGCTGAGCTGTTCATTAATGCCACCCGCGCGGTCATCAAGATACAGATAGGCCACACTCATCAAAAGCTGTTTATCATCCGCAGACAGATGTTCGCCATTACGGACAAAAATCCCGCCGGATTTGTCCAGCAGGCTGGCACCCGAACCCGCGTAAATTAAATCCATCATCTGCGCCTGCAAGACCTGCTGGTAGCCACCGGGGCTGTTATTCAGAATGACAAGATCCACTTCCAGCCCTTTTAGTCTCCAGTAGCGATGCGCCTGAATAAGGGTGGTAACGGAGGCTATACTCTCCTCTCTGGCGATACTGAGCAGCACAATCGGCAGATCGCCTGAAATAGCCCAGCCCCACAAACCGGACTGACCACGCCGATTACGGCTAATTACCTGGCCGTCTGCGCGCCATTCCTGACTTGGATAAAGTACTGCGCTGGCGAGACGGTTAAACAAGGTGGCATCATCTTCACTGGCATTCATCTGGCGTAACACCACCAGACTGTGAGACCAGGCCAGTTCAAAAACACGGTCAGCAATGGGATGATCACGATATTTTTCCAGCAGTGTCTGGCTTTGCTGACGGCTTTCACTGATACCATAAACGATATCAATGGTGATCGGCTGTCCGGGTTGCAGCGTGACAGCATGGCGTATCGCCAGTATGGGGTCTAGCACAGACCCCGACGTGTTGCTAAGCGGTCCGTTTTCGCTGTTAGCCATTGCATCAGCAGGACTTCGGCCACGCCCAAGAAATTTAGCTCTGTCGGTCTCAAACGAAACGCTCTTCGGCTTATCACCATGCACCACCATCATGTGGAATAGGCAAGGGCTCTTTTCATGCTCCGAACGCGGACGACGATGGCAGAGTATGGCGTCGCGATCGGGATCAAGCTCCGTCTGGATAAACAAATTACTGAAGGCAGGATGAGACAGATCGCTGGCATAAGGTGCGAGCACGACTTCGGCATACGTCGTCAGTTCCAGGGTTCGCGGCAGGCGGCCCCGATGCACAAGTGTGACCCGCCGTAGTTCAATATCATCCTCCGGGGAGACGACGATCTGTGTTCTGACGCTGAGTGACCCGAAGTTTCGCCGGAATTCAGCACCTGCATCGGTAAATATCACTTCGTCGCTGTCACCCGAATCGTCCCCTGTGGGAAGCCAGGTATTGCTCCATATCTCACCTGTTTGCGGATCGCTGATATAGCAGAATGCCCCCCAGTTATCGCGGGTGGTATCGCTGCGCCAGCGCGTGAGGGCAAGATTATTCCAGCGACTATACCCCCCGCCGCCCGCAGTCATCATCAGATGGTAATGGCTGTTGGATAGCAGCTGAACCTCGGGGACCGGGCTATCCGCTGCGGTGAAAATGCGCGGTTCGTAGCGAACCGGTTTGACTCTCCCTTCATGAGACTCGAAGTGACGACGCGGGCTGTATAGATCGACGGCATCAGGCACGCGTTCCTGCAACAGCAGGCTCGCCGACTGGAAAGCGGTGCTGGACATGAAACGCGCTGTCATAGGGGCATCAAGCAACACATGAGCCAGCGCCTGAAACGCCATTCCCTGATGATGCGCCATCCAGGACTGTACTACGGCATAAAGCTGACCGGTCGCCAGGCGAGAGGGCGTATAGTCCAGTGCTTCATAAAAACCGTACTCACCGTGAGCACCGGTTTTTTTCAGTCTGAACAGGTTCTCACAGGCTTTTTGTGGCGAGACCGGCAGTGCCAGAAGTGTGGCATAGGGAGCGACGACCATATCGTCGGCCAGCCCACGGCGAAGGCCGAGACCAGGGACGCCAAATGCCTGATACTGATAGTTATGCTGAACATCAAAAGCATGGTAACCAGACTCTGAAACTCCCCATGGCACGCCGCGCTCTTTTCCCCAACTTATCTGCCGCATTACGGCCGACTGACTCATTTCATCAAGAAGACTACCGGGCCAGACAGGCATCACCAGATTTGGCATCAGGTATTCAAACATTGAACCGCTCCATGACATCAGCGCGGTTTCATTATCAATCGTTGTGAAGAGTCGCCCCAGGGTGTACCAGCTTTTAAGCGGCAACTGATTTGTTGCGATGGCAAGAAAACTTGTCAGTCGAATTTCGGATGGGAGGAGGTCGTAATGGCTTTTGTCGGGTGTATTCGTGTCACAGTTGTAGCCGACACTGAGCAGGCTGGTCGCTTCACTGTACAGAAAGGCGAAATCCATTCGTGCGTGGTCGTCCAGGCGCTGTTCAAGTTCGGTGATTATATCCAGGCGCAGGCGGGCTTGCGTTATCACGGATGCCGTAGGTGTCCCTTCACCGGAATAGGTCGCCGTCGCAAGCCAGTTCAGTGACGGTAACGTCTGATCCTTATACAGTGGCGTTAACCAGCCAAGCAGATGCGTCCACTCGTGACAAAGCTGAACCAGCTGATGCTCGAGATGCTCGGTCCAGCGCACAACAAAACTATCCTCCTGATTGTATAGCATCTTCAGATGGTTGCTTTGCGTCCTCATTTTTTTTAGAGCACTAAAAATGTGTGTCGGAGGTAACGACATCGCACTGAGACACTGTTTACGCAACAGCCGCAGGCTGGTAGGCGTGTTCTGACCCCAGTGTCTTTCCAGGATAGACAATGTATCGTTCAGCCCGGCCAGTATCTGTTCACCGTTCAATACGGGCTGCTTACGCATGGCGGACAGCCCCTGACGTAGTGTAAGTAAATGACCAGCCATATTGCCGCTGTCGACGCTTGAAACATAGCGAGGGCTGAGGGGGGCAAGCGTGCGTGTGTCATACCAGTTATACAAATGCCCCCGGAAATGTTCCATTTTATCCAGCGAGTCGAGTGTTTGGGTGATGCGCTGCAATACTTCGCCACCAGGCAGATAGCCAAAATCCCAGGCCGTCAGGTTTGCAAGCAGGGAAAGCCCAATATTTGTGGGAGAGGTGCGATGCGCGATCGTCGGCTCGGGGATTTCCTGGTAATTGTCAGGAGGAAGCCAGTTTTCTTTCGCCGTGGCAAACGTCTCGAAAAAGGCCCAGATTTCGCGGCTTGTCTGACGCAGCAGTTCTTTCTGTTCCTTATTGGGGGAAAACACTTTGCGTACAGGCTGGCGGCTCAGCCAACTCATCAGCAGAGGTGCCAGGCACCAAAGAATGCTAACAGGTAATGCGATTGCCAGGAGCTGCGGTGCAAACTGAAAGGTAAGCCCCGTTAATGCTATACCACTTATCACATTCAGCCACATTGCCCGATAAAAACGGACAGCAGATACTTTTACCTGGTCACTTACGGGATTGTGACTGGCCCATTGGCTGAGGTTTCGTCGACTGATGGCCAGGCGCCAGAGCGTTACGCCAATCGCGTACAGAGTGTATCCGGCCTCATGTGGCAGTATGGCAAAATTAAGCGCGATGCGGGAAAGTCGCTTCAGCGCACTGGCGACGACCAGCGACAGATGCTGACGCAGGGAGCGGCGAGGAGGTTTACGCAAGAGATCATGGGTGATACTTAAGACCGCTGGCAACAGCCAAACCAGTGTTACCACTCCTAGCCAGTAAAAGGGATTGGGAACCCAAATCAAAGCGCAAAACAGGAGCACAAGTAAAGAAGGCGCCACGAGGCTGCGGCGCAGATTATCGAATAACTTCCAGCATGACAGCACGGATAATGGATTTTTAACGCTGGTTCCATCCGCTTTTCTGACATGAGGTCTAAGCCAGTTCAGGAGTTGCCAGTCTCCACGTATCCAGCGCGTGCGACGAGCAACATCCGACAGATAATTATTCGGATACTGCTCATAGAGTAAGACTTCGCTTAACAGCCCGGAGCGGGCATAACAACCTTCGAGTAAGTCATGGCTGAGGACCAGATTTTCAGGGCAGGTGTTTGCGGTGGCCTGAACAAAAATATCAACATCGTAAATACCCTTGCCGACAAAGGATCCTTCCCAAAAGAGATCCTGATAGATATCTGAAGACATCATCGAATAGGGGTTATTACCTGGTACGCTGCTGCTCAAGGCGGCATAGCGCCCTTGTCCGTTGCGTGGAATCTCCTCTGCCAGTCCTGGCTGTAGAATTCCATAACCTTTTACTACCCTCAGCTTTAAAGGATCATATTCTGGCTTATTCATGGGGTGAGCCATGGTGGCGATCAGCTTATGCGCGGTATCTCGCGGCAGAACCGTATCACTGTCCAGCGTAATGACATATTTAATGTGCCCGGGTAACTGATCTGCTGGCATGCCCTCAACACTGGCAAACTGTGCCGCAGGATGGCGTAACCAGTCGTTCAGTAAAGCCAGTTTTCCTCGTTTGCGCTCATAACCCATCCAGACGCCCTGCAGAGGGTTCCATTCCGGCTTTCTGTGCAGCAAATAAAAGTTTGGACGGCTGCCAGGATATCGCCGGTTAAGGTTCTGTGTCTCTGTGATGGCCTGATTTAACAGAGCCTGGTTTTCTTCAGTACTTTCGCTGGGCGAATCAGCGAAATCGGTAAGAAGCGCAAAACAGAGATTTTCGTCCTGATTACCAAGCCAGCAAACTTCCAGGCTGGTGAGAAGTTTGCAGATGCTTTCGTGACTGGTCAGTAAACAGGGGATAGCGACCATAGTCGCGCAATCAGCCGGGATACCAGCCGAAAAATCCATTCGTGGCAGCGGCAGAGGGATACGGAAACGGGTCGTGATCTCACTCAGCATATCGCTTATTAACTGGCTGACAGCAACAATAAGGGGTAATGCCAACAGTAACAACAACCAGCCCATTCCCTGATGCGCCGTTTCGTGCAATATCCCTGCTGTCGTTGCCGTGGTCAACAGGCTCAGGCTGCCTAGCCATGACAGAAGTGGGATTTTGTTGAAACTGTGCCGCAGACGTATGAGTCTGGACGTTTCAGCCAACAGCTGAATTTCCAACTGCTGACGTCCTTCGCCTGCCAGATAATGACCAATATGATGTGCTTGCGTCCCAGGAGTGGTTTCCCGGGAAAGTGCCAGGACATGGTTTGCCACCTCAGGCTCAGTGAAGTGGCTCTGTCTGGCCAGAAGCTCAACAACATGACGATAATGGTCCCGGGTATCAAAGTGCATGCGGGAATATATGCCTGCGGGATCAAGCCGTAACGTCTGTTCCACCACGCTAATGGTTTCAGCAAAATCAGCCCAGTTAGTTTCACTCAGTAAGCGTAAACCGGCGATGCTGTTGCTGACAGAGAGTTGACTGGCAGCGAGCTGTTGATTGAAGCGATGAATGAGGATCTCTGTTGTGACGCCCTGTTCGGCCAGGCGCTGTTCGACCCAGGTCAGAGGTAGGGCGAGCGCGTTGCCATGGCCCTGGTGACGGCGTACCAGTTCAGCGACAAATGCGCTGCTCAACGGAGGGCGTGAACGCGCCATGTCAGCGATCACCATGATTAAATCAGCCGGATCATTCTCTGCGCATTCGAAAATTCGTGTTATCCACGTATCGGCCAGGCTTCGTTCTTGCTGGGCTTGTACGACTTCGGCACTGACGCGGCGCAGGTTTTCGATTAAGGACAGGCGGAGCATGCCCGGCAAAGCCCAGACTTCGCCTAACGTAAGCGGCGTGACTGTCTGATAAGCCGTGATATAGCTGGTCAGGCTGGCGATATCCCATCGCCCATCGCCATGCGCAATGGCCTCTGCGGCAATATCATAAATTCGCGGACAACGGTGTGGGGAGGACAGTGAAGGCAGCCCTTTGCCAAAACTTTTCGGCAAGTGCTGGCGGACGATACGGATCTGCTCCTCAATAAGGTAGTAATTGTCCAGCAACCACTCCCCGGCGGGCATAATGGTCGTTTTTTTACGTGCATTGAGTTCGTAACAGTTTTGCGTAATGACGGCCTCATTTTCACCGAGCCGTTTAAGGAGGTAGTAAGGCAGTTTATCTGGAGAAATTTTATGGGTACGCGCCAGTTTTTGACCATAACGCTCCATCTGAGGTGTTGAAAACAGCTCTGGCCGCAGAGGAATTTCACCCGCCGGGTCGTTAACCGGAAACGGAGCCCAGCCGGGAGTTTGCGTCAGGGGACGGGGGCGGCGAAGCCACGCCCTGGGATTTATATTCATAGCGTTGCTCTGATGCGACGTTAACGCGCAGGAGCAGTTGCGAAATCAGTTCAGAAGGGTTCTCTCAGGATGGGCGTAAGGCATCAGGGATTTAACAGCTGCTGGTTTATATCTGAGTATAGAACATCAGTTTGTGCATGATTCTCTGGAAGGCGCTATCGTGTTGGTATAAACAGAGCTTTGCATCCCGGGCAAAGCATGGCCTGTTTCAGACGGATTTTTGAGACTGGCTGAGTCGATTTAGACCCGCAAATGGGACAGGTGACTGTGGCTGCACCACTGATGAGTTTCATTGCGTAATCGATGATAGACATGATGATTAACCTTTCAATGAATGTGCCTTACCCTATCACATTTGATTAAAATTTAATCTCTTTGTTTTTTTTAACGCTCTTAAACTACCATTTTAAACTCTTCAGGATAACGCGTACTACTCATGGGCACGTCTCTTTAGACCATCTTAAATGGCTCAGACGTGCCTGTTTACACCGTTGAGATACATATCTTCCACATATATTGACCCCATTTGCTGTCTGAAATGACTCATAATGGGACACGTTCAGACAGCCCGCTTCAGTGCCATTATCGAACCACAAGTACCGGACATTTTGCATGGCGGACAACAGCTGCAGCATTCGAACCCAAAAGATAAGTAGAGATGTCAGGACGATGCGAAGCGATAATGATTAAATCTGCCTCAATTGTCTCTGCGAGCCTGAGGATCTGATCTTTCGGCGACCCCGATACGACATGCACTTGTACCTTCAGCTCAGGCAATTTGAATAGTTTCACAATATCATTCAATTTTTCTTCGGCCTTCAACTGTAATTCTCTTTGCTCTGGCATCTCTACGGAATAGGCCAGTCCTAATGTTGAATAATATGGAAAAGACGGGATAACGGTCAGGAAGTGAACTTTCGAGATATTTATGACGGCGTGAGCCTGAACAAATGGAATAACCTGACGGGTCAGCTCATCCTCAGAAACATCAATGGGTACCAGAATAGATTTGTACATGGCAGTCTCCTGTTTGTTTTTTGTGCAATACAAGATTAGCTCTTTTTCTGACAAAAAGTTGAGCGTCAGCAGGAAAATCTGGACTAAACGGGGTCGGTTTTGATATCGAAAATTATTCGCTAAGTTGTTTTTTTCTGTACTGGGTATTTTTTAATTCAGAAATGACGTTATTAACGTGTAAATTCAGCAGTCAAGGTAAAAATATGCATAAACATATATGATTGATGAGCTTCTGGCCCTCGCTCTGCTTAGCCTGGTTGCATTTGATAAACCCATAAAAATTATGGATGACACGGATGCTGAACTCATCGCTATTTTTAAAAAATCATTACACCAGAACTTATTGAGCAGATGTGTCTCAGAATACTTGAGCTTGAAGCGAAGTTTCAGACTTTAAACGAATAAGCGTCAGGAATATGATAAATAAAGGATGGACAGGGACTGCAGAAAGACGGCCAGCAGTTAGAGAGCAAAAAACGAACCTGAACTGGCTATGATAAGTGAGGTATCAAACTGTAAACTTTACCTGGTGTGGCGGAGTACCGTGACAGAGATGAAGGCACACCTTCATCTCTGGTGTCTGAACTTTTCATTAAAAAAGGGGGCTGCCGGGTGTCCCTGCAGGAATCAGAGCTTGATATTTAAGGCAGTGAACAAACAGGAATTATTTCCCTGCCTGCAGGTCAGAGCCAGCTTTCGATAATGTCTCTTGATGGTATTCCTCCGGTTAGTACAACGATGTCATCAACGACAACTGCCGGGGTCGACATAACTTTGTGTTTCATTATTTCAGACAGTGACTCCACTTTTTCAAGCTGAATAGCGACTCCTCTCTCATCAGTTACCTGCTGGATACGCCGGATGGGTTTTTACAACCGGACCTTCTTAATTATCCTTCTCGATAATAGTCACTCAGATAAATTACACCCAGCAGTACAAAGCGAGATGTGCCAAGCCCGGAGCGCATATTACTGGAGCAGATATTTAGAAAAGGTACTTGGCCAGCATTTGCTTATAAATGGGCAAGGAAAGGGCAATGTACATCTGAACTAAAAGAAGCTTTTCATCTTCTATGGATTGAGCGTGGGCATTTCATTCGTTCACGGCTAAAAAACGATCGAAAATTATTGAAGGTGCTGCGTGCACTGTTACCTGCGTATGGAGGAGAGGGACTGTGGTTGTATCGAGGGGAAAATCTGGATACTTACCATTCTGGAAAGTTAGGTTTTTGTTGGACGACCGATGAGAATGTTGCCATTGGATTTGCGCGTGGGTTCAATAACTTCGGATCGGGTGGAGTTTTAGTGAAAGCATGGGCTCCAGCAAGTTCTATTCTGGCAGGGATGCATCCTCACAGTGAGAACTGGCTCCAGGAGAAAGAAATCACAGTCGATTGGTTTTCAATTGAAAAATTAGTGGTTATCCAGGAATTTCAGTCAAATGAATAATTCTTGTAATCATTTTAATATTAGATAGATTACGGTTACCTTAAGTGGGTTTGTATAGCGTTTGCTATACGTTCTGCGTGTGTTATGTTTGTAAAGCAATTGCTATACAAGGAGCGCAATCATGAAATCCGATGTTCAACTCAATCTTAGAGCCAAGGAATCTCAACGAGCACTCATTGATGCTGCAGCAGAGATTCTTCATAAATCACGCACAGACTTCATCCTGGAAATGGCATGCCAGGCTGCGGAGCATGTGATCCTCGATCGTCGCGTATTCAATTTTAACGATGAGCAGTATGCAGAGTTCATCGATATGCTCGATGCACCCGTTGCAGATGACCCTGCCATTGATAAACTTCTGGCCAGGAAACCTCAGTGGGACGTGTAACAGCACCAGAACCGTTATCCAGTACCCATCAACTGGCTGAGTTCGTCAGCGGGGAGACTGTGCTCGATGACTGGCTTAAACAGAGAGGGTTAAAAAATCAGGCATTCAGAACCACCCGTACGTTTGTGGTTTGTAAAACAGACATGAAACAGGTTGCCGGTTTTTATTCTCTGGCCACCGGCAGTGTTAACCATGTGGATTCTACGGGAAGCCTCAGGCACAATATGCCCGATCCAATTCCCGTAATTATACTTGCTCGCCTGGCGGTCGATGTTTCATTCCGTGGAAAAGGGATCGGGGCTGATTTACTGCAAGATGCAGTTTTACGCTGTTACCGTGTAGCTGAGAACATTGGTGTCCGTGCGATTATGGTTCATGCAATGACTGAAGAAGCCAAAAGCTTTTATGTCCACCACGGTTTTACTGCATCGCAAACGCAGGAGCGGACGCTGTTTCTTAAGCTTCCATAACCTAATGTTGGGAAGATGAGGGCGGAAAGCTAAGTGTAATGTGTTGATTTTATATGTTTTTATTCTTTCATTTAACATAATCTTTGTTATGCGCACTAACATTGTAATAGCTAAATTGAGATGTCCGTATCTGACCAGATAGACATGTCCGCGCTACAGTCTCACCACAGCGATCGCCGCTTTCTGAGGATGAGACCAATGACGGCATACGGAACGGAGTTTTTCTCGATCAACAATGTGAACCGACTCATAATTATTCAGGATGTTGTCGACCGGTGTCAGACCATACAGATGGCCGCGCGGCACTAGGGTATCTCCGATCGTCAGAGTCAACGTCTTCTCTCGCGTTACCGTGAATACGGTCCGCAAGACGATCCCGAGGTTTCAGGTCGGTTTTGCGGTGTCGCTTTTGATCATCATAGTAATTCTCGTACGTGCCCAAGCTCAAGAAGATCAGCTTCTCGCTAACAGTGGATGATTAACATCAACAACAAAGCATACCGGCAAACCCAGCCTCTGGCCCGGATGGATATATTCGATTACATTGAGGTTTTACAATCGAGCCCTACGGCACAAATATCTCTGTGGAGTCATTCCGCATTTACTATTAAAATTAGTAGTTATCTATTTCTGCAGCCATTCTTATAATTGAAAATTAATTTTTCCCCTTCATATTTTAATCTGTGGATTTGTGCAGATGGCGCAGTGATTTCGATGATTAGAATAACAAGGACTGTTGAGCACAGCGAATCTGTGCAAAATTATATCAACCTCTACCCTTCCTTTATTTCTCTTGTTGAGCAGCATCTCTCTGCTGGTTATAAAAATTTATTTGCCAGACCACACCAAGCCTCGGATGGTGCGATTGAGTGGTACAGCGATATTAACGGACAACCTGTTTCACTCATCGCGCTTCCACCTGCAGAAAAAGAGCATGCGCGGGTCTTGTTACAGCAAAAGCTAGTGGTCATTGACCAACTTTATCAAAAGCTCTCGATGAATAACTCCGCGCCTGTCGACGTTATGCAGGTGTTGTCGCTCGCCAGTTGTCAGTCTGATGAGCGCGGCGTCTGGGTGGTTGATGGTCAGCCAGTCATTACAGCCTGGTGCGAAAGCCCCGCCGTGCCAGTGTCGCCGGTTGCCAGTAAGGGCCGCCGTTGGTGGTGGTTACTGCTGGCATTGCTCGTGCTGCTGGCGTTTCTTTTGCTACGCGGTTGCATGCCGACGGCAAAATTACCGGTCCAGGGTGCGCCTGCGCCAGCACCGCTGCCGATAAAACAGATCTGTCCGGCAAAACGGACCAAACAGCAAGCCCCTGAAATGGTGTTAATTTTCGATGCATCAGGTTCTATGTCCATCAGTATGGACATTACGCCGGATGAGCTGCGCCGTCTGATGCAGGATAGGCCAGTAAAGAATTTTGATCGCGAACCTCGCCGTATTAGCCTTGCGCACCGCTCGGCAAAACAGCTGATCGACGAAGTGCCAAAAGACATGGATATCAGCCTGGTATCGGCGGCAACCTGCCAGCAAGTCTCTGTGACGCCAGCCCTTTCTTTTGCCCAGCGCGATGAACTGAAATACGCCATCGATAACATTCAACCGGTGGGGAAAACCGCGCTGGCAGAAGCGCTGGAGAAGGCGGGCAAGCTGGTCGATGGCGTGGATCGTGATGCTATCATCGTGCTCATCACCGACGGCGAAGAGACCTGCGGCGGCGATCCGTGCGTGGTCGCGCAGCAGCTCAAGCAGCAGAAACCGCGCCTGCAGGTCAACGTGGTCGATATTATGAATACCGGTGCCGGAAACTGTATTGCCAGCCAGACCGGGGGGTCGGTTTATGCCGTAAACAATACCCATGAATTTAATGAAATGATGAACCAGGCAATTAAGGAATATATCCCCGAGGCCTGCGACTAATACATCAAAAGCCTTGACAGATTAATATCGACAGCGTTTCAGCGAGAAACTAACGCTTTTTTACCTGCAGGTAACAGCCACCGCCAGCAAAATTTAATTTATGGCTAAACGTTTACTGTCACCTGCCGATAATGTTTCTGCTCATTTTTTTATCCGCCCGGAAGGTGATTCACGTCGCTTGCGATTTGTCACCCTCGAGGATGCTGTACATATCAATAAAGCAGAGTTAACCCAAATAATTACCAGCAAGGGCAGGCCAACGTGAAAGAGATGTTCCTGTGCAGTGACAAGCTCGACAAATACCAGTCAATGGGTGAGAACGGTCAGGCAGTTCATATTTCCGCACTGCAACTTCGCGAAACACTGCGTCTGAGAAAACAGAGCGCGGTTGCCGATACGCTGGCAATTCCGCAGGTCAATGAATACGGCGATCGCATCGACTGGTATGCCCCCGCCACCGGGGATGTGATCCCCTGGTCGGCCTCCACCGAGAGCGAGCGCCAGGCCGCGCTGAGTCAACTGGAAAACAGCCACGCCGTTTTACGCCAGTTCAGTTCTGAATACAGCCAGCATTCCAACCCGGAACAACGCCTGTTTGGCCAGTTGCTGGAGAAGGCAATGCAGTTCCCCGACCAGAACCATGTCTGGCTGGTAGGCGGTAAACCGGTCATGAGCTTCTGGGGGTTCGTTAATGCCCGCCATCCGTCCCGTGTCGACCCGCTCGATTGCCTGCGCCCGCCCGTCCCGCTCGCCCCTGCGGTTGCTACACCGGCCGCCCCGGTGGTTGCGGAACCCCTCACTGAACGCCCGGTCACACGGCGGGGATGGTGGTGGACGCTGCCCGCCTGGCTGCGCTGGTTACTCCCCTTGCTGCTGCTGGCCCTGCTGATCATGCTGCTGCTGCGCAGCTGTGTTCCCGGTTTCTCTATCCCAGGTTTTTCGGCCACGCTGCCGGGCTTGCCGGATGCGCATCTGAAGATGCCTTCGGTCAACACCGACCTCCCTGGAACAACCGGTACGGGTGGCAACGGTCTGTCGCTGAACGGCAGTGGCGCAAGCCTGCCGGACTCGTCGCTCCCGTCAGCGAATCTGTCTGCCAATGGCAAGATACCCGCCAACGGTGAACCGCCGGCTGCGCCCGCACTGCCTGATGAAGCGCCCGCAGAAAATCCGTCGCCGGTTGACCCTGTGGCGCCAGAAAGCGCAGCACAAACGCCCATCCCGGACGCCACACCGGGCCTGACGCAGCCGGATGTCACTCCCGGCAACAGCCTGCCGGGCGTGAAAGCACCGCTGACGATTCCAACCGATGCGCTGGCGCAGGGAAATACCGACTTCTTAAACGGACGCTGGCACGCCGGTGCGGGCATTCAGGATCAGCGCACCGGTAAGCCGCTCAGTCTGAATTACCAGATCAACGACGGCAAAGGCGAAGTACAGATGGTGCGGGGCGATGGGGTGACCTGTCGCGGCGCGGTCAATGCGGCCATCCAGTCCGGCAATCTGGCGATCAATAACCAGGGTGAAGCCCAATGTTCCGATGGCTCGGTCTATCAAATGCCTGAAGTTCAGTGTGCGCCAGGCGCGCAGAACATTGCGGATTGTAAGGGCCGCTACGACGCCAACACCCTTTTCCCTATTTCGATGAAGCAGGAGGCAAGTAAGTAAATGCTCGCTGAACTTACTGATTTTAAAAAGCAGGTCAAAATTATTCGTGACAGTGGCATCCAGTTCCTGGATTTCGCGTTTACGCTGCCTGCCCGTAAAGAGTACGGTGATTTTTTGCGCCAGAACGGCGATGGCGCCATCCTGCGCCTGGTCTATAACGAACGCGAAGATAAACTGCAAATCCCGGCGGCAGATAATGCCGCGCCACAATTTGCTGAGTCGGATTACTCTCTGACCACGGAAGAGTCACTGCACCTCTATCAGGGGCTGTGGCTCCCGCTGCCCTTCTTCCGCTTTAACCCGCCGCGTGCGTTTGCACACGGGCCAACCAACTGGGCGCGCGTGCAGTTCCACGAGCTGGCAGAACCCGACGAGAAGGGCAACACCTGGCGCGCGATCCTGATCTTCGATACCAAAATTTTCCCGGATCGCGATAACACGCAATATCTGGCTCCCAGCGAAGATGACGTGCGCTCTGGCGCCGGTTTTGCGCTGGCCCTGCACCCGCACGAGATGGGCGATTTCCTGACCCTCCCGTGGGTAGACGAGTGGTTGCGTGAAGTGTTCAGCACCCAGGCGCGCGACGTGCTGCGCCAGCATGCGGAAGATATTGATGAAAAACTGGGGCAAAAAGAGCACCAGGCGCACTACCTCAACCTGCTGAATATCCTTGATGCCACCGTGGCCATCCCGGAAGTGCAGGTCAATGACGTGAAGATCCGCGACTCGGCCATTCCGGTTGATTTGGTGCTGGATATCGGCAACTCCCGCAGTTGCGGAATCCTGATTGAAGAGCACCGCGACGACAACAAAGGTCTGTCCCAGCTTTACCAGCTGCAACTTCGCGACTTAAGCCAGCCGCAAAACGTCTACAACGAACCCTTCGACAGCCGCCTGGAGTTTGCGCAGGCCGAGTTTGGCAAGCAGGACTTTTCGCTGAAAAGCGGACGCAGCGACGCCTTCACCTGGCCGACCATTGGCCGCGTGGGCGATGAGGCCTTCCGCATGGCAGCACAGCGCCTGGGAACAGAAGGCTCAACCGGGATCTCCAGCCCGAAACGCTATCTGTGGGACGACCAGCCTTACTCCCCCGGCTGGCGTTTCAGCCAGGCGTTCGTCAAATCCGATCGCGAGCCGCTCGCCACCGCCGCCCCGCTGCTGTACATGCTTAACGACCAGGGCAAGCTGCTGATTCGTCTGCCTGAAGATGAGAGGATGCCGGTCTTCTCCCCGGTTTACAGCCGCAGCTCGTTAATGACCATGATGCTCTCTGAAGTCCTGAGCCAGGCGCTGATGCAGATCAACAGCCCGGCGCAGCGTCTGAAGATGAACCACGCCAGCACGCCGCGCCGCTTGCGCAATGTGATCATGACCGTCCCGCCCGCGATGCCAAAACCTGAACGCGCCATCTTTGAGCAATGCATGCTGGATGCCATCCGTCTGGTGTGGAAAGCGCTGGGCTGGGAGGAGATGGACGACGAAAGTGAAGACAACGAACAGCTGAAACATCCGCGACCTGGCGTTCACGTGAAGTGGGACGAAGCCACCTGCGGACAGCTGGTCTATCTGTACAACGAAACCCAGACCTACTTTGGTGGGCGTACCGATGAGTTCTTTGCGGCGACCCGTCGCCCGGACAACGCCCCTGCCGCAAACGCGCCGCGCAGCCTGAAGGTGGCCTCCATTGATATTGGCGGCGGCACCACTGACCTGGTGATCTCGCGCTATACGCTGGATGACGGCGAAGGCATCAACGTCCGTATCACGCCAAAACAGCTGTTCCGCGAAGGCTTCAAAGTGGCGGGAGACGACATCCTGCTGGATGTGATCCGCCTGTACCTGCAACCGGCTGTGAAAGCCGCGATCGTGAAGGTTGGCCATAGCGATATGACCGCAGAATCGATGATGTCGCAGCTGTTTGGCAGCGAATCCATCGAGGCGGGCAAGCAGGTTCTGCGTCAGCAGCTGACCCTGCAGATCTTCGCCCCACTGGCGCTGGCGATCCTGCATCGCTATGAAGAGTATTCGCCGGAGAGCGGCCGCGAGCAGCTCAGCTTCACGTTCCGCGATCTGCTGACCGAAAACATGCCGACGCAAAAAGTGCAGGACTACGTGAATGACGTGGTGCGCATGGGTCAACTGTCCAGCGAAGCGCTCTTCTCTATTCTCGATGTGCCGCTGGAGATCGATCTGGCCAACCTGCACAACGAATTCATTAACCCACGCAGTGGCCGCATGAACATCTGCCACAGCCTGCGCGCCCTGTGCGAAGTGCTCTGGCACTATAACTGCGACGTGCTGCTGCTGACGGGTCGTCCGTCGCGTCTCCCGGGGATTCAGGCGCTGATCCGCCAGCTTCAGCCGGTGCCGCCATCGCGCGTGCTGCCTCTGCATGGCTATGAGACCGGTGGCTGGTATCCGTTCAACAAGAAAGGCTGTATCGACGACCCGAAATCTACCGCTTCGGTTGGGGCGATGCTGTACCTGTTGGCAGAGAACTCGCGGTTGAGCAGCTTCTTCTTCCGCACCCAGAACTTTGTGCCTTATTCCACCATCCGCTATCTCGGCATGCTGGACGGCAACAACCTGATCAAAGACAGCAACGTCTTTTATCGCGATATCGATCTCGACGCGCCGGCGTTCCAGCTTCCGCAGGGGCAAAGCTTTGACGCGCGTGGCGAAGTGCGCATTGGTTTCCGCCAGCTTGATAACGAGCGCTGGCCTGCCTCTGCACTTTACACGCTGAAAATCGCCAACCCTAACCTCGCGAGCGAGCTGGCCGGGGATGCCATGATGCGCATCGAACTCACCGCCGAGCAGGGACGCCCACGCAACGGCATCGAGGCGGTCAGTCCCGAGAAGTTCCGCATTGAATCCCTCGAGACGGATCATGCCCGTCGCAACTACAACCGCAAAGACGTGGCCTTCCAGTTGAACACTATGGTCGGTAACGGTCTCAGCGAGACGCACTACTGGCTGGATAGCGGGAGTATCAAAAGCTAATGAGTACCCATAATTCTGCAAACATCATTCAGGGCTGGCAGGGCGTTGAGCAAGGCGCCGGCCAGGCGATTGACTGGATTGCTGCCGTACGCCAGGACGCACCGCGTCTGAACACCGAAGCCGACCGACTGACGCTGAACCTGCGTCGCAGCCGCAACAAAGCGCGCCGACTGGCGCAGGCGGCCGCACGCCCGATGACCATCGGCTTCTTCGGCTTGTCGCAGGCGGGTAAGTCCTACCTGATTTCGGCGCTGGCTGCCGGTGAAAACGGCAAGCTGGGCACGGTGCTCGGCGGGCATCAACTCGATTTTCTGACCCACATCAACCCGCCAGGCGGCGGTAAAGAGGCCACCGGTCTGGTGACCCGCTTCAGCCGCCTGAAGCATAACGACGACCAAAACTGGCCGGTCAGATTGCAGTTGTTCAGCGAAGTGGAGATGGCCAAAATCCTCGCCAACGCCTTCGTGCATGACTTCAACCAGGAGAAGTTCGACTGGAATTATGACGAAGGACGGATTAGCGACCTGCTGGCCACGCTGGAAAAACGCCGCCGCCCGACGCGCGTGCCGGGCGTCACGGAAGATGATGTGGTCTCCTTCTGGGACTACCTTGTCCGCCATGCAGAAAAAACCCAAAGTCGCTTCGCCCTGCACTACTGGCCGCAGGCGGTAAACCTCGCCCCGTGGCTGACCACCGACGATCGCGCACAGCTGTTCTCGGTGCTGTGGGGAGAAGTGCCTGAACTTACCCGCGCCTATGGCCATTTTGCCCAGACCCTGCAACGCCTGGGTGGGGCGCAGGAAGTGCGCGCGCCGTTAAGCACGCTGGTGGTTGAAGAGAACGGCCTGCTGATCCAGAAAAACAGCATCATGAACGTGGACATGCTGGAGCATCTCAACCAGCCGCACGACCCACGTATTGAAGTCTGTCCGGTGCAGGAAGACCGGCTGGCTGCGCCTGTCGCCATCTCGCTGGCCGAGCTGACCGTGCTGACGGCAGAACTGCATGTTCCGCTCTCGGCACCGACTACCGCGCCGCTGTTCGATAAGGTGGATCTGCTTGATTTCCCGGGCTACCGCGGCCGTATGTCTATCGACACCTTCAACGCGAAGTCGGCAGAAGGTGAAGGCGGCAGCCGTCTGGCAGAGCTGATTCTGCGCGGCAAAGTGGCTTATCTGTTTGAGCGTTATACCGAAAACCAGGAGATGAACGTCCTGGTGCTTTGTACCCCTTCCGCCAGGCAGTCGGATGTGTCAGACGTGGGTGATGCACTGGACGAGTGGATCTCTCGCACCCAGGGCGCCGATGCAGACGTGCGCAGCCGCCGTCTACCGGGGCTGGTCTGGGCCTTGACCATGTTCGATAACCGCGTCACCGGTGCCCTGGGACACGAAGAAGCCCTGCTGCGTCAGTACTGGGGACAGGGCGGGATGATCAAAATGGCGATGCTGGAGAAATTCGGCAAATACAGCTGGATGAGTGAGTGGAAGACGGGTGAAACCTTCAACAACACCTTCCTGGTGCGCAAACCCGGCATGCCGACACCGTTCATTCGTATGAGCAGTGGGAGCGAAGTCGCCTTAAGCGAAGACAACGCCGAACAGCTGATGCTGATGCGTAAAACCTTCCTGGAAGACGACGCCGTGAACCGCTACATCGCCTCACCGGCAGACGCCTGGGACGCGATGTTGAACCTCAATGATGGCGGGATGAACCGTATGGCGAGCTACCTGAGCAAGGTCGCGCGCCCGGAGAACAAGCTGGAACGCATCGCCGAACAGCTCGAAGAGAGTCGTAACGAGCTGGTGCAAGGCGGGCTGGGCAACTGGTATCAGCCTGACGGCGACGAAGAGGTGGCGAAGAAAGCCCGCATCGCGCAGGAGATTGTGGCGGCGGTGAAAAAACGCAACGGGATGCACGGCGAACTGCTGGCGCGCCTGGTGCCGACGCGTCGCTCGCTGCACGCCCTGTACATGCAGCAGGTGAGCCTGCCTGGCGCGGCAGAAGAAGATGTGTTTGATATCGGTCTCGACGATGCGCACGGCAGCGCCTCCAGCGTCAAGAGCCACAGCCACGAAGTTGCCTTTGCCCGTCAGAGCGTTCAGCACTGGATCAACCATCTGCGCGGCCTGCCGGAAACCCCGGCCATGCTCAATTACATTGGCCTGCCACGCGCCACCGCCGAAGAGCTCGTCGATGAACTGATCACCGGTCTGCTGCGCCTGCGTGCCGAAGAGGCGCTGGTTGCCGTGATGCAGAACACCGACCAGGCTGGCGTGCGCCGCGACTGGATGGTGGATCGCCAGGTGTCGCGCGTTCTGCACGTCATGAGCGATTTTATGACCTGGCTTGGCTATCAAATCGTGCCGGAGAAGAAACGTCCAACCCGTCAGAACCAGCCGGATCAACCGATCTTCACCCGTCCGGCCCAGTGCGACAGCGTGGTGTGGAAGGATGATGAACGACTGGTCAGCCTCACGCCGCAACAGCTGAACTACAGCGGCTATTTCATTCTTGACTGGCTGATCGGCCTAGAAGCCCTCATCACCGAGAATGCCGGGCATTCCGCCGGTCGGGAAATCAGCGTGGCGCAGAATGAAAAGCTGGGAGCCATCCTCAACCTTATTCAGCGTTCACAGGAGTAACCGGACGTGATCAAACCCGAATTAAAACCCTTAAACCCCGTCAATCCTGGCTATGCCACCCTGCTGCTTAAGGGCTGGAAAGGCGGCATCGTGGGCGTTGAGATCTCCATCCTGCGCAACCAGGACAACCTGTACCTCGACAGCCGCGGCGGTTGGGTGAGCGGGGAAATGTTCCTTGGCCTGCCAGCCCTCGGCCTCGTTGACGACGTGCCTGCCGTGCAGGTTGGCCCGTCGTTTATCGACCCACTGCTGGCCAACCGTCAGGCAGCGTATCGCATCGCCATTAAAGACAGCGGTGCCCGTGATATGGGCATTCTGGCGATTACTGACGGCCTGCTCAGCTCTCAGGCCGGCGGGGAAAACCCACTGGCCGCGAACAGCCAAACGCTGGACGTCACCACGCCCGCGCAGCCTGCGCCGGTGGTGGAAGCCCCGGCGCCAGATCCGGTCGTTGACGTGCCTGCGGCCCCCGCAAAAAGCAAAGCGCCGATGGCGATTATTCTCGCCGTGATCGCCCTGCTGCTGGCTGCTGCCGCTGCCGGATGGTGGTTTATGCGTCAACCCGCACCGGCCCCTGCGGCCCCGGTAGCCAAAATCAGCGGCCCTTGCGGTGATGATCTGATGAACAGCGGCAACGCCATGGACTTCGTCAAAGGCTGTCTGCGCAGCCAGCCAAGCAGCGCCCAGCTGCTGGATGTGATTACCAAAGCGAAAGCCGACAAAAAATGTGACGTCGCCCAACGCCTGTATGCCTACAAGGCGCAGTCCGGCGATAGCCAGATGGCGATGCGCTACGCGCAGGAATATGACCCGAAATCCGCCCAGGCGGAGGGATGTTTCAGCCCTGACCCGCAAACGGCCAGCTACTGGTACGAAGCGGTGGTGAATCAGGATCCGCAAAACGCCGAAGCGAAAGCCCGTTTAGCTGAGCTGAAAAAATAGGATTAAGGAATGAAAAAGAGTTATGGATTCAGCGGCCTGTTGTGCGCGGCGGCATTAAGTTTGCCTGCTCACGCCGCTGACACAAAGCCGCTGCTGCAGGAAGGGAAACACACGCTGTTCCAGCGCGTGCTCACCTATCCCGGTTGCATGCTGGCCGCCAAAGCGGGCGAAGCGGGTAAAGAACAGCCTGCGTTCAGCCGCTTTTACGTTTATCAGCGTGAAAAACAGGGCCAGGACGAGTGGTTGCAGGTCGGGCCGGACAGTTTCGGCCACGTCTCTGGCTGGATGAAGTCCTCCTGCACCGTGGACTGGAAAGTGCAGCTCACGCTGGCCTTTACCAACCCCGCCGGACGCCACCCGATGCTGTTCTTCAAAGAGAAGGGCGATGTGGAGTCGCTGCTGAACAACGCCAAACCTGCTGCCGCGCTGGAGCCGATGATCGCCAGTCTGAATCAGAAAAAGCCGGTGCCACAGGTACTGGCTCGTGAACCAGACTACATGGTCGATCAGCTGAAAAACTTCTACCTGCTGCCCGTACTGGGTTCTGACGATATCTTTACCGATACCGGTTTCCAGGTACGGGTGCTGAACGTGGCTTCGGTCAGTGAGAATGGCAGCGCCACTACCTCGGCTAAAGCGACCGACGAGAAGAACATGATGAAGGGCTTCTCGGCGTCGGTGGTGTTCGTGATCGACTCGACTATCTCGATGGGGCCGTACATTGATCGCACTAAAGAGGCGATCGACAAGATCTACAAACAGATCGAAAAAGAGCAGTTACAGGACAAAGTGAAATTTGGCCTGGTGGCCTACCGTTCCAGCGTGAAGGCGGTGCCTGGGCTGGAATACGATGCCAAAATGTATGTCGATCCGAACACGGTGAAAGACGGCAAAGATTTCCTCGCCAAAGTGCATGACCTGAAGCAGGCGACCGTCTCCAGTAGCAAAGTGGATGAAGACGCCTACGCCGGGGTGATGACCGCGCTGGATAAAGTCGACTGGACGCAGTTTGGTGCGCGCTATGTGGTGTTGATCACCGATGCGGGCGCACTGGACGGCACCGACAGCCTATCTTCCACCCATCTGGGCGCGGAGCAGGTGCGGCAGGAAGCGGCGTACCGTGGCGTCGCGCTGTACACCCTGCACCTGAAAACACCGGACGGGAAGAAAAATCACGCCTCCGCCGCTGCGCAATATCAGGAGCTGACGCTTAATCCGTTCCTGCATAAGCCGCTGTACTACCCGATCGATTCCGGCGATGTGAACAGCTTCGGCACCATCGTCGACAGCCTGTCAAATGCCATTACCGCCCAGATCAAAACCGCCTGGAGCGGGGAAGAGACCGCAGGCAGCGCCCTGGGCGCCAGCCCGGAATACGCCGGTAAGAAAGCCGATCCGCTGCTGAGCGATGCCGAGAAACTGAGCAAAGCCATGCGTCTGGCGTACTTGGGTGAAAAGCAGGGTACGCAGGTGCCGCCGGTGTTTAAATCGTGGATTAGCGATCGCGATCTGGTGAATCAGAACCTCCCGGCCACCGAAGTCCGCGTCCTGCTGACCAAAAGCGAGCTGAGCGATCTGAACGACGTGATGAAGAAGATCGTCAATGCCGCCAACGAAGGGATGATCTCGCCGGATGACATGTTCGCCAGCCTGCGATCTCTGGCCGCGACCATGGGCAACGATCCGAACCAGGCAAAAGGTAAAAATGCGACCCGCCTCGGTGAAATGGGCCTTCTGGGCGAGTACATCGAAAGCCTGCCTTATCTGAGCGAAGTGCTGAGCCTCGATGAAGAGACCTGGAAGAGCTGGGATGGGCTGGAGCAGGAGCGTTTCATTCGCCGCCTGAACACCAAACTCAACTATTACCAGCGCTACAACGAAGATGCTGATCGCTGGATCGCGCTGGCGCCTGACAGTGACCCGCGGGATAACGTCTACCCGGTTCCGCTGGAGAACCTGCCCTGATGCTCCACATTCGCGATATGGACATCCGCCGTGGGGGAGCGCAGGGCTTCTACGTCTCGCTGCCGGCGTTAACGCTCCGCCCCGGTGAAGTGGCGGCGCTGACCGGCCCCAGCGGCTGCGGCAAAAGCACGCTGCTGGAAATGACCGGGGCGATTCTGCGCCCCGGCACCCTCGGTGCCTATCAACTGGGCGAGCGTGACATTGCCGCCCCGCTGCTGGCCGAAGACGAACCTGCGCTGGCCGCTATTCGCGCCCGCGATTTGGGTTTTATGCTGCAACATGGTGGGCTGCTGCCGTGGCTGTCGGTGATGGAAAATATCACCCTGGCGCGACGGCTGGCAGGCCTCACCACCCAATCCTCTTGGCTGGAGACGGCCATCGACACCCTTGGCGTGCGCCACCTGCTGAAAAGCCTGCCTTCCCGGCTCTCCATTGGTGAACGACAGCGCGTGGCGTTTATTCGCGCCATCGCCCATCAACCGCGCCTGCTGCTGGCGGATGAACCCACCGCCGCGCTGGATCCAGACAACGCCAGCCGCCTGTTTGCACTGATCGTTGACATGGTGCGGACTCTGGAGATGACCGCGATCGTCGTCAGCCATGACTGGCAGCGTGTTGAACAATTCGGCCTTCAACGTTACACCGCAAGCATTGAGGAGGGGAAAAGTGTCTTCCTACCCGGTTGACAGGCCCTCTGAACGCGGCCTGCTCTGGCGCATGGCACTGCGCGATCTGGTCCACGATCGCAAAGTCGCCCTGTGCATTATCTTTTCGCTAATTGCCGTGATTGCCCCGCTGCTCCTGCTCTTCGGGCTGAAAAACGGCATCGTCAGCCAACTTCGCCACCAGCTGCTGGACGATCCCCGCACCCGAGAAGTGCGGATCACAGGCAACGGAAATTACGATTTCAGCTGGCTGGAACAGCTGGCCGAACGCCCGGAAGTGGGCTTTTCGATTCCCCTGACCCGCTCGCTGAACACCCAGGCAGATCTGGTGCGCGATGGTCAGCACTTTGTTGCGGGTGCTGAAGTGATCCCCACCGGCAGCGGCGATCCGCTGTTGTCGGACGTCGTCGTGCCTCGCCAGGATAATCAGGTGGTGTTGAGCGCCAGCGCGGCCCGTCGGCTCGATCTCAAGCCCAGCGACTCATTCCGCCTGATGGTTAACCGCAAAGTGGAGGGACAAAACCAACGCGCGGCCTTCGCCCTGACGGTGAGCGGCGTGCTGGACGACGCCCGGTTTGCCCGGCCTGGCGCTTTTGTCACTCTGCCGCTGCTGGTGGCGCTGGAGGACTATCGCGACGGCTATCAGGTGCCGCTGCTTCAGGTTAGCGAGGGCAAACCGCCCCGGGAGCGCACACGCTTCTCCCGGGCCCGGGTGTATGCCAGTTCGCTAGATGATGTCCCGGTGCTGGCACGCTGGCTGGAAGAGCAGCACATCGAAGCGGTCACCCAGGCGGCACAAATTGAGGCCGTGCAGGCAATCGATCGCGTGCTGGGCGTCATCTTCGGCGTGATTGCCTGGATCTCAGCGACGGGTTGTATCGCCTCGTTGATCGGCGCCTTTATCGCCAATATCGATCGCAAGAGAAAGGACATGGCGATACTGCGGCTGCTCGGTTTTCGCCGTCGCGCCGTCACCCTGTTTATTGTGATTCAGGCGCTGTTTCTGACCAGTGTGGCATTCGCTGCCGGGCTGGTGCTCTATCTGCTGGGCAGCACGTTGTTTAACCGGGTGCTGGGCACCTCGCTGCCCGATCAGGCGTTTGTCTGCCACCTCGAACCCCTTCATTATTTTGCGGCGCTGCTGTGCGTGCTGGTGGTTGCACTCAGCGTTGCCGCGATCGGGGCCTTACGCGCCCTGAAAATCGAACCTGCGGAGAGTTTACGTGAAATTTAAACTGGCACTGGGCCTGTCGTTGATGGGGCTGGGCTACTCCTGCGCCGTGCAGGCCACCTGGGATGAGAAGTTCTGGAACCCCAAACCGCTGGCAGACGATGTGATCCTGCCGATGCCGTGCGACGGCGCGATGGCGTTTCGCAAGGTCGCCATACCGCAAAACAAACCCTTAGAAGATTACAACATCGTCCTCGGTCAGGAGGGCGATGCATGGGGGTTCGTGGAGCAATCCCGGCAGGAGCATATTGCTGGCAGCTTCCCTGATCCGAAGAACAAAGGCCGTTATTACCTGATCGCGAAGTACGAACTGAGCGATTTGCAGTTCCGCGCCCTCTCCGGTGAGTGCCCGAAACCCGACATCAAAGGCCGCCTGCCGAAAGTGAGCATCGGCTGGATGGATGCGATGGCGTTCGCCAACCAGTACAATCTGTGGCTACGCAAAGAAAAACTCGCCTCACTGCCCAAAGACGACGGGCAGCCAGGCTTCTTGCGTTTGCCGACGGAAACAGAGTGGGAGTTTGCCGCCCGTGGCGGGCTGGCGGTGTCCCCGTCTGAGTTTCGTGATCAGTCCTTCCCGATGCCGGAAGGGCTGAACGGCTACGTCTGGTTTGCCGGCGCACAGTCAGCCAACGGCAAGTTGCAGCTGACTGGCATGTTAAAACCGAATCCGCTTGGCCTGCATGACATTATGGGCAACGTCGCGGAGATGATGTTTGAACCTTTCCGCCTGAACAAGCTGGATCGTCTGCACGGTAAAGCGGGCGGCTATGTGGTCCGCGGCGGCAGCTATGTCACTACCCAGGGGGATATTCGTAGCGCCCTGCGCGGCGAAGAACCTTACTACACCGACAGCGGCGAGAACGTGAGTAAAACCACCGGCGTGCGCCTGGTGATGGTCTCCACCACCCTCACCTCCCGCGATCGCGTGAAAGAGATCGAGAAAGAGTGGCAAGCCCTTGGCAGCGGGCAAAAAACCGCCGCAAAAGGCAAGGCGCCGGATTCGTTGCAAAACCTGAACGCCATCTCTGCCAAAGTTCAGGATGATGGGCTTAAAAAAGAGCTGGAAAAACTGCGCGGCGAGCTGCGTGCCAACAGCCAACTGCGCGATGAGCAGCGTGACCAGGCCATTCGGACTTCGCTGCAACTGGGCGCATTCCTATGTACCAAAATGAAAGATGACGGGGAGTTCCTCGAGCGTCTGAACCAGCTCTACAGCAAGACCTGCGCCGCCGACAGCCAGCTGGACGCCAACTGCGCGCGCCGCCAGGAACAGCTGGGTCAGCACCAGAAAGCGCTGGATTTTATCTCCAGCTACTACGCTGACACGCTGGTTGATATGGGCTCCACCTACAACAAACCGCTGATCGACCCGCAGATTGCCGTGGTCCAGCAGCAGATGGCTGCACGCGGAAAAACGAACCTGAACGGCTACCTGGACACCTACTGGAACAACCTTCAGGGCTACTGGAAAGATGGCAAAGTCGCGCGCGATGCGTGGCTGATGGCATGCAAAAAAAATAATTAATGTTGACAAGGAGATAGCAGTTAATGGTTACTTTTAAAGCATTACGCACAGCAGCAGTTGCAGGTCTGATGGTCGTTCTTGCAGGTTGTCAGAGCTCGGGGAGCAGCAGCAGCGGCGGCGTAGACCCTCGTCTGGCCAATAATCAGGACGTGGAGTTTTTTAACAAATCTGGCTGGCAGGCTTGCGCCGGTGGCGCGGCGCTGGGTGCGCTGGCGTGCGCCGTCAGTAACTCCAGCAACAAAGCCGTGTGTATGGCGGCGGCAGCGGTTGCCGGTTGCGGCGTCGGCATAGGCGCCAACGCCTATCTGGATAATCAGCGTAAGAAATATGCCTCGAAAGAGCTGCAGTTAGACGCGGCAATCAAAGATGTGGAAAACGAAAATGCCCGCATTCAGAACGCCACTAACGTTGCCAAATCGGTTATCGCGTCCGACAAACAGACGCTGGCCAGCATTGAAAAAGAGATGGCTGCAAAGACGGCGAAAAAAGAGGTGGTTCAGAAGCAGATCAAAGGGGTGGATGCCAATATCGCCTATCTGCGTAACACCATCACGGATATGAAAAAGCATGAAAAACAGTGGCAGGACGTCTCTGCGAGTATGGATAAAACCGGCAGCGACACCAAGAACCTTGACAGCAAAATTGCGCTGATGCACGACAAGATCGGCTCTCTGCAGGGCGAGCTGGATAGCCTGTACACCCAGCGTACCGCGCTGAAAGTGGGTTAAGGAGAGCTGAATGCGTTATTTACTGCTGGCCGTTGGTGCCCTACTGTTGAGCGGCTGTGCGACGGATGCACGAGACTGCGACCCGACCACGGGCGATGTCAGTATCGTCAACAAATTTAACTGCAACTATTCCGGTACCTGGGATAAGCGCGTGGATGATAAACAGAACACGCTCGCGCACGAGCAGATTCTGAATGCGGAGTTTAAAGCGGTTAACGAAGCCATTGAGAAAGAGAAAGCGCAGAGCCACGCCAGCGTTGCCAGCAAACGTCAATCTCAACAGGCGCTGCAAAGCTCGCTGAATAAGCTGGTGGCACAGCTTAAAACGAAAACCGCCGGACGCGCAGATGCGCAAAAACAGGTTACCGACCTTGAAAAAAGCATTAAAGAGGCGCAAAACCGACCGAGCGACTCTGTCATGCAAAAACAGATGGAGCTGCAAAAACTGCAGGGCCAGTTAGCCGAGCTGCAAACCACCCTGGCGAGCCAGTAACGTGCACGACCTGCCGGGCACCGACCCGGCAGGATTCTTCTTCTCAGGACAACACCATGAAAATAAGACTGATTGCCCTAAGCCTCCTTGTATCGGCAACGCTCCTGAACCACGCAATTGCAGCACCGCCTGACCCTGAACTGCTTTTCAACTGTGATTTATCCAATGGTAAAGGGGTGGTTGTGCGTCTCAATAACGACGTACCAACCTACTACTACGGCACGATCGATAAAGTCGAAATGACCCTGCCTAAATCCGAAGGGGATAAAACCCAGGTTCGCGCCGGCCAGGTGCCCTTCTCCGGTGGCGGTGCCTCTTATTACCGCTTTATTAATGGCGTATACAGCTATGTGGTGTACAGCGGCATAGGTAAAGGCTGGGAGTTTACCGGCCTGAAGGTCTATAAAAACGCCAAATTGCTGATGAAAAAAGAGTGCACCAACGGCGGATTCCTGAGCCAGACTTATCGCGGAGAAAACCTGGTGCAGGAATCGGATACTGGTGACGATGGCACCTATGGATACTCCGATTAATGACAGGTGATGTACTAAAGCGACAGCTCGTAGTAGGTACGATGCTGGCTATCCCCTCTGTTCTTTCAGTTATTGGATGGGTCTATCGCTCCGAAAACGTAAGCCGGTAAATCGTGACAGCACTGACTGCAATGGAATGTCCTGTAAGCGACGTATCATTTATCACGGTCGCAGTCCGTGCTGCGTTGATCCCGGAATTATACCTTCGTCATCCTAACAAGCCAGTGCAACACCCTTTGGCCCTCCTCGATACTCCCTTGGACGTCTATGCGAATAATCTCATCCGGAAGCTGAAACGCGATGGATTCTGCCAGGGTAAGGTCGTTGGCCTACACCCGCAGCCACTCATCCTGTTCCCGGAATATGATTTCGCTGCGAAGGACCATCAGGCGAAGGTTGAAGGTTCAAACCAACTATACAGACCGGGCGGCTAATAAGAGTGAAAGAATTATCTCTCCTTTTGCTTAAGGCTACTTTTCCGGTGATATCATACTTGCTTCCTGGTGTGAGCACCGGAATGACTTTCGTCACTACAACTTCTGTTCTTGGGGGCACTATGGAAATTTCAGAAATCGAAAAGGAAGCCGTCTAACTAAAGCGACCTAATTAGTAGTTTACTATCATTATAATGTTGTTTCTTTTCTCCCGCTTTCTCGTAATGTTCCAAAGATAATTTCTCTTTCAATCATTGAATTAAATCTATGGTCTAAGGAAGATGAACCAAAAAATATTTTTACTTTTTATCTCCTTAAGTAATGCCACGAAATTCTCACGGTCGCTAAGGGTGTCATATTTATAATAAAGCTCAGCTATTGATTGAATTTTGCAGCATTATTTATAACTTCAACTATCAAATGATAGTTCTCTTTAGTTAACTTAATTTAATTTAAGGTGTCATTAAGTTTTACTTGTGACTCAGAATGCAAACTCTCAATATTTTTGATTGATTTAGTTAGAGTTGCTTCACGTAGTTTAATAAGAGAAATTCTGTTTTTATTTAGGACATTCTGGTGCTCACATTTCTCTTTCTCACTTTGTTCGGTACACTCTGCAACTTTCGAAAGTTCAATCAGTTTTTCCTTTTTAAGCATATCTACGTTAATCAAACGCAACTCTTCAGCAAGATTATTTGCTTTTATTTTTTATTGTGCTCTTTTGTATGCTGCCGCCAACCATTGCTGAAGATATGGTGAAAACGCAACTAAAGCAGCAACCACAGTCACTTGTAAAACCATATAATAAGGTATGAGACAAATATGAGAAGTACTTTCAGCAATTCTCACTTCGACTTTTCACTACTCATGAATAGTATTGCGAAGTTTTTTCCAATTAATACCTAGCCATGAGAAAAGACGTAACTCCATAAGATGCTTGAAATTATTTCTTTAAATGCTTGTTTTGTCTGCTCTGCCGAATCTTTAGTCAGTTCAATCGTGATTAAGTACTTTCCTGATTGTAAAATGTTAAGTAATTTATAATAAACTAAAGCCGAACTAACTATATTGATTTAAATAGGAATATCGAAATCGTAACAAAGAGCATGAGTAAGAATAGCGGGAGCATTCGCACTCGCGATTTTTAGCGCATCTATAAACGCCTTTTCAGTAATTTTTCCAATCCATGAGCCGAGAAGTTTTTAAACTGTTATTTTAAGTTGGTATAGGCTGGCCAACAAGTTGCTTTAGTTCCGTGGTATCGCTATCATCATGACCGTGATTTATTAGCTCTCTTTCAAGGGATGAAATTTCTCTAATTGAAATAGAGTTTTTCTGATTTATGCCATCACTATTACCTACTCCGAGTTCACCGACATTGTTTACAGATACCTGAAAACTAGTCGTGTTATTTTTTTGACTATCATTGTGTCTGCATCCTTATCTTTTGGAGTGAACACTAAATCATCCACCTGATTCAATCCCGATGATTTATTACGAGTAATTACACTCATCACCTTAATAAAAATAAGCTAATCCAATCAGTTTAAATAATCGCAGAGTATTGTCTGGCACGTTCCCTGATATTATGCACCGATGGTGTTAATACAGAAAATAACACTGCATCCCATTTCTGATTCATTGTTAGCCTTCCTGTTTATTAAGGTGATTCTGCTAAAATAGCAGCATTATGTCGTGCAGGCACCTATTTGAATATTTTCTTAAGGACTATGTGACCTGGAAAGTACTCTATAAAGTCTACTTATTAAAATGTATATTTGAAAAAGTAGACTCTCTGCGATAGGATTGTTCAGCACAAGTATCCCCGATTTTTCACCCAGCGCGCCGGCGATTTTCCGGCACGGACGGAGCCTGACATGATCCTGATGCCGCAAGACGATCCGGCGCTGAACGTGATCCCGGCGGGCCTTTCCCCGGAAGATGATTTTCTGCCGGTGCTGGCGGGCGGCGAACTGCCGCTCAGTCCCGCCCGGGCCTACCTGCTTTCCCTGAATTCCCCCCGGAGCCGGCAGACCATGGCGTCGTTCCTCAACATTGTCGCCGGCATGCTCGGCGCCGCTTCCCTCGAGACCTGCAGCTGGGGCAGCCTGCGACGGCATCATGTGATGGGAGTCACCGAACTGCTGCGCGACACCGGCCGGGCCACGGCGACGGTCAACACCTACCTCTCGGCGCTGAAGGGCGTGGCGAAGGAAGCCTGGATGCTGAAGCTGATGGACGTTGAGAGCTTCCAGCACATCCGGGCGGTACGTAACCTACGGGGCAGCCGGCTTCCCCGGGGGCGGGCCCTCCCGGCAGAGGAGATCGGAAAACTTTTTGCCGTGTGTGAGGCGGACGCCACCTATCTTGGGGTGCGGGATGCGGCCCTGCTGGGTGTCATTCTCGGCTGCGGACTGCGCCGTTCTGAGACGGTGGGACTCAGTCTGAGTGACGTTGTCACACATGAGCGGGCGCTTAGGGTGCTCGGCAAGGGGAACAAGGAGCGGCTGGCGTACATGCCGGCCGGAACCTGGCAGCGGCTGCAGACGTGGATCGACCAGGTGCGCGGCGAAGCGGCAGGGCCTCTGTTCACCCGTATCCGGCGCTTCGATACCCTGACAAATGACCGGCTGACCGATCAGGCGGTGTACCATATTCTGCAGATGCGCCAGCGGCAGGCGCAGATTGAGCGATGTGCCCCGCATGATTTACGGCGCACCTTTGCCACCGCGATGCTGGACAATGGTGAGGATTTGATCACGGTAAAGGATGCTATGGGGCATGCCAGCGTCACCACCACCCAGCAGTACGACCGGCGTGGCGAGGAACGTCTGCGTCAGGCACGTGACCGTCTGAACCTGACTTAACATCTGATTAAGTTAACAAGATGCTAAGTGAGTCCCGGACATTTCTTTTCATGATTTAAACCCTGTAACAGCTTATGGATGAGCAAGTGGGGTAGTCTGGATTTCGAAAATTATTGTGCGTTTAGGCTGTTTTATACCTGTCATCATCATCAGGATCGCAAGCCCGGTCTCCATCATCAACTGTGTGCTGATGAGCCAGAGCCGTAAAATACCCACCTGCCCGAGACTAAACCCGGTCTGCAGATGTCAGGGTTTCCGGGCAATGGGCAATTCGCAGGACTGGTACACCGAGCCGGCGTAGTGTCTGGCTTATCTGGATTTCACTCTCAACATCAGGGTGGCTTCCCGTAACAGAAATCCCGGTTTCTTGTACAGCGCATCAAAGAATGTGTTTGACCGCCTCGCTATAAACTTCCGAGCGCTCTCTTTTCCCAACAGAAATCACAAAGACGACAACCTTCTCGTCTATGACCTGATATACAAGACGATAGCCTGAAGACCGGAGCTTAATTTTGTAACAGTCATGCATACCCCGAAGCTTGTTCGCTTCAATTCGCGGTTACTCAAGCACTTCAGCCAGCTTCTTTTTCAACTGTTCACGTACCGTCGAGCCCAGCTTTCGCCATTCCTTTAGTGCACGCTCGTCAAAATCCAGAAAATATGCCATCAGAGCTCATCCAGCGTCACACGTACTGGCTTAGGATTGCGAAGACGTTCTTTCACTATCTCCACGAGCTCAGCATCCTCATCACTCAGGAGTGTCTGTTTGAACGGCAAACGTTCATTGTCAGCAATATATTCAAGCATGAGGCGAAGCGCTTCAGAGGGAGTTACACCCATTTTTTCGAGCGCAGCGTAAGAACGCGCTTTAAGTTCATCGTCAATACGCAGGTTGATGCTACCCATGTCTCACACCTCTTGTAAATACAAATGTCATTACAAGTATCGCACTACAACATGCTTAGGGCAAGTCACGAAGGAAGCCAGAAAACAAGACGTCAGAAGGTTGAACTCACAGCCAGGAGCGGAAGTTGGTAAGCTTTGGTTCTATTGAGCATTAGTGAGTGCTAATGGAGACTTGTCGTGGATGAGGAACGTTGGATCGTTACCAATAGACAAACCTCCACGTCAGGAATTATTTTATAAGTAAGAAATATTAATCCAAAAGAACCTGGTCAATAAATGCGCCGTAAAAATGTGAACGATTATCAAGCTTTTATCGCAGTTGCCCGTGAAAAAAGTTTCACAAAAGCGGCCGCTCAGTTAGGTGTCTCGCAGTCGGCACTGAGCTACACGGTAAGGACTCTTGAAGCAGATCTTGGCCTTCGTCTTCTTACACGTACCACGCGTAGCGTTTCTGTGACAGAAGCTGGCGAGCGGCTACTTTCCCGTGTAGGACCCCATTTTGACGAAATTGAAAGTGAGATCGCCGCACTCAGCGGGTTGAGAGAAAAACCAGCCGGTACTGTGCGTATTACTGCCGTTGAACATGCAGCCGATACAATTCTCTGGCCGAAACTCGTCCCGGTGATGCTTGAGTATCCCGATATCAACATTGAAATTATCAGCGAGTACGGACTCAAAGATATTGTCGCTGAGCGTTATGATGCTGGCGTGCGGTTGGGCGAACAGGTCGATAAGGATATGGTTTCCCTGCCGCTTGCCAGGGACTTCCGTTTTGCAGTGGTTGGAGCGCCCTCTTATTTCATGGGGAAGGCATTTCCGGGAACGCCTCGTGATTTAAACGACCATAGTTGTATCAGATTACGCCTGCCCACTCATGGAGGATTCTATACCTGGGAGTTTCGCAAGGATGAGACTGAAATTAAGGTCCGTATTGATGGACGAGCGACTTTCAGCACAATAAATATGATGAGGCAGGCCGCCCTTGATGGGCTGGGACTTGCTTATCTGCCGCTAGATACTGTGGAGAATTATCTTGAAAACGGGATGTTAGTCCAGGTGCTGACAGACTGGTGTCCACCGTGTATGAACCGGGCACATGGGTAACAGGTTATAACGGTACGGTAAACAGCTGACGGAGGTTTGCCGTGCCCTGGACTGAGACTGTTACCATGCAACGTTTGCAGTTTGTCGCGGCCTGCCTTGAAGGCAACCTTCCCGTTGCCGAGGTATGCCGCCGCTTTAATATCAGCCGTAAGACCGGTTACAAGTGGCTGGCCCGTTTTTCACCGGATGATACCGCCTCCCTGGCTGACCGCTCCCGGGCACGCCATCACCAGAACTCAACCCCTGAACCCATGGTGCAGCTGTTGCTGGACACTAAACAGCAGCACCCGCTATGGGGTCCGGACAAAATCAGGCAGCGACTGCTTAACCTGAATATCACCGGCGTGCCTGCGGCCAGTACGATTGGAGAGCTGTTTCGGGTTCACGGGCTGGTTAAAAAGCGTCGGCCTCCGGCTTTTAAATCCACACGACCTCATGAACTACATACTGTCGTCCACCCCAATGATGTCTGGAGTGCCGATTTCAAGGGTAAATTTACTCATACCGGCGGGCGCTGGTGTCACCCTTTTAGGGGTCCGCTTGGAAAACGGAAAATATCCTACGCTAAGCTTGTTTTTTGTACAGACCACTATCCACTGAGCGTAATGAACGGTATTTACCCTGTCCCAGCTTAAGGTTTGTCCGCCAGACGTAATCCCCACTCAGATTGATGTGCTCCCATCCCAGCGGGGACAAATGAGAAATCAGTTGCTCATTAATCGGGATCCCTTTTCGTCTCAGGGAATCTATAGCTCTTTCTATATATACCGTATCCCACAGGGAGATCGCCGCAGTCAGCAACGTCAGACCACTGGCCCGGTAGCTCTGATTCTCCAGCCCCCGATCTCTGATCTCACCCAACCGGTGCATAAAGACCGCTCGTGCAAGCGCATTGCGGGCCTCACCTTTATTCAGCCCTGCCTGTACGCGTCGGCGCAGTGATGGATCGCGAAACCAGTCCAGCATAAACAGTGCCCGTTCGATGCGTCCGATTACCCTCAATGCCTTTGCAAGGCCATTTTGTTTAGGATAACTGGCCAGTTTTTTCATCATGAGCGATGCGGTAACAGTCCCCTGTTTTATCGAGCTTGCGAGGCGAAGTACCTCATTCCAGTGCGTCTCAATGTCTTTAAGATTCAGTGGTGTTGTGGATATAACAGATTGAAGTCCCGGATAACGCTCAGCCTTTCCCTGAATAAAAATCCGCTTGTCGTGAAGATCCCGGATCCTTGGGGAAAAAGCAAATCCGAGCAGATGCATCAGCGCGAAAACATGCTCCGTAAAACCAGCGGTATCAGTGTAATGCTCTGTAATTTCCAGATCACTTTCGTGGTATAGCAGACCGTCAAGTACGTGGGTGGAGTCGCGCACGCGACTGATCACTTTGGTGTAAAATGGACTGTATTGATCCGAGATATGCGTGTAAATCTGCACGCCTGGTTCCTGCCCGTATTTCAGATTGACCTGACCCGCATAACGTCCGTGACTACCCACCCGAAAGTTCTGCCCGTCAGACGAAGACGTTGTACCATCGCCCCAAAATGCAGCCAGATGCCGCTGTTTCTGAGCATTAACCAGCTCAGCCAGCGCGGCTGAATAGGTTTCATCCCTGATGTACCAGGCCTGAATGCCCTCCAGTGACGATTTTGTCGTTCCCGGGCAGGATTCGGCCATTTTTGTCAGCCCCAGATTGATGCCATCGGCCAGGATGGTGGTCAGTAACAACTTTCTGTCTTTTGGTCTGACGTGTTTATTTTTAAGATGCGTGAAATAGCGGGTAAAACCGGTCCAGCCGTCCACTTCATCCAGAATTTCAGTAATTTTAGGGTGAGGCAGCATGCCATAAACCAAATCGGCAAAAGGAGATACTGCTGAAGGGACACTATTATCCAGCGGGGTTATTTTCACGCCTTTATCCGATATATCAACATCCGGTAAATCACCGGCCAGCGCCATCGCATTAACTTCCTCCAGGCGCGATGTCAGAAGTGTCATACGGTTCTTGATGTACTCATGGCAATCAGTCGGAATGGCAAGGGATAGCTGATTATCCCGGAGTGATTTTTCAAAGTCGTCAGACGGGATCAGATAATCATCGAAATTCCGGTAGCGGCGTGATCCCTTTACCCAGATGTCACCAGAACGTAAGGCTCCCTTCAGCTCATTCAGCACGCAAAATTCGTAATATTTTCGGTCAATGCCGGTGGGAGTGATCACCGCCTTTCTCCAGCTTTCCGGGATGAACCCGGTTGGCGCGGAAGGCGGTACTTTTCGGAGTTGTTTTCGATACATCTCTCTGACGGTGTCCAGCGCGTCACTGAGTTGCAATGCAGCGGGTGCAGCCCTGAACTGCAACGCGGACAGCATCCGGGGGGCGTATTTACGCAGCGTACTGTATTTTTCTGTGATCAGATGCAACGGGTCAAAGTTGTCCTTACGTGACAGGAAGCGCGTCTCTTCCACGCTGTTGATAAATTCCTGCCAGGGAAGGACATCTTCTATTGCGGCCCAGGGATCTTCACCAGACTCTCTGGCGTTAAGCAATGCCTGCCCGATGGTAACGTATTGCTTCAGCTTGCTCTGAATCAGCTTTCCCGTTTGTTGAAGCCGTTCGGCTTGCGTGCGTTTTGCCCTGCTGAACAGACTGCCCAGAATACGCTCGTGCAGATCAATAACTTCGTCAGTCAGGGTGGCCCTGGCTTCCGATATGACACAAACCAGCGAGGCATAACGGCGAACATCCGTGAATTTTGCCAGGTCCCGGCTACTCATTTTCCTGCCTTCGCGTGCCAATTTCAGGAGCCGGTTCTGGTGAACGGAAAGTGCAATACCGTCAGGCAGTGCCAGCGCCTCAATCGCATTTAACCGGTCGATATGTTGCAGGACATTTTTACCATTAATTTTTCCCGGAGGCTGGAGCAGCCAGGCCAGCCGTGAGGGTTGCTCACCCTCAGATACCAGCAGACGGTCCAGTGCCGCTTTGTGCCCTGGTTCAAGCTGCGTGATAAGCGCAGAAAAAACCGCCCTGTCTGCAAGCGTTGCTGCTTCGGCCAGGGTCCGCTCAATGACATCAACTGAGGGGAAAATGACATTATTATTGTGAAGCCAGGAGAGCATTTCTTCCGCAAGCAAAAAACCTCTGTCTGTCCGCATGGCGTGGGGATAAAGGTGGCGAATGCAGGTTTTTTGCAGCGCCCGGTTGAAAGGGGATAATTCCAGATAGCGGTATAGTTCGGCCAGATGCTCCCAGCGGGTGACCTCTCTTGATGCATACTCGGCCCACAAATCAGGCTGAAGTTTCAAATGAGCCGCAAGCCGGGAAACAACCCCGTCGTGAGGGGACATATTCTTGTCGGGAGGAAACCCCGGCCCTCGCAAATAACAGAGTAAAACAGCAAAGCCCAGGCGATTGGCAGGTCTGCGGTGTTTATTAATAAGAGCGAGGTCAGGTTCACTCAAAAAACACATGCGCGTCAGAAGAACGTCATCATCCGGTACAACCAGCAAGCGCTCTTTTTCTTCACTGCTGAGTATTTGTCTCCGTGGCATAAATGCTTCCTCTGCATATAGTTCATTTTAGATATCGCTTTACCCTGACCGAAACCGGTCGGTTTCGTACACCTATCATCAATGCTGTCCGAAAGTCAGTGAATTTACTATCGTACATGCGTTATAATTCGTACATCCTTTTCGTACAGAAAATATCACTATGTCACGTGTTTTTGCCTACTGTCGTGTCTCTACCCTGGAGCAGACAACCGAAAATCAGCGAAGAGAAATTGAGACGGCGGGTTTCGCTGTTAAATCTCAGCGACTGATTGAAGAACACATCAGCGGCTCAGTTGCCGCCAGTGAGCGGCCAGGTTTTTCTAAACTGCTCGACCGGATGCAAAATGGCGATGTGCTGATTGTTACCAAACTAGACCGACTGGGGCGCAATGCGATGGATATCAGAAAAACGGTGGAACAGCTGGCTGCTTCAGATATTCGCGTTCACTGTCTCGCTCTGGGCGGAGTGGATCTGACCAGCCCGGCAGGAAGAATGACCATGCAGGTCATCTCTGCTGTGGCTGAATTTGAAAGAGATTTGCTGCTTGAGCGTACGCACTCTGGTATTGCGCGAGCAAAAGCAGCCGGAAAGCGGTTTGGACGTCCTTCAGTACTGAATGAAGAACAGCAACTTACGGTGATTGTACGGATTAACGCCGGGATCAGTATCAGCACCATTGCGCGGGAATTTAATACCACCCGACAAACCATACTTCGGGTAAAGTCAGGGCATCAACAGTCTTGAATATATACCTCTATCGACTGTGAAGGCAGGGACCGCATAAGGAATAGGATTTATGCGATCCGCATATTTTTTCTTACATCATTTGAACAGTAGGTCTGATCAATATCTCGTTGATACTCGTGCGCTTCGGCAGGTTGACAGCAAATGCTATGACCTCAGCGATATCGGAAGGCGGGATAGCCCAGTCCAGTGCAGATTTTGCCACAGACTGGCTTTCCTCGTGAGTAATATGATCGGCTAATTCTGTCGCAATAGCGCCGGGTTCAATCACCATGACGCGAATATCAGGCTGTAGTTCTACCCGAAGTGCTTCTGACCATCCATTTATCCCCCATTTTGTTGCCGCATAAACTGCAAACCCTGAAGGTGCGACCCGACCAGCTACAGACGAGATATTGACAAGATCGCCCTTGTTTCTACGCAATTGTGGGAGAAAAACCTCTGTTACTGTCATCGCACCGAGGAGGTTTGTTTCGACCATCTGGCGGTGTTCATCAAGCTGGCTGGAATCAAAAGGACCAGTCAGCATTACACCTGCATTATTTATCAGGATATCCACACCACCTAACGTTTGTTCAACCTGATTAGCCGCAGCCACAATCGATTCACGGTCTGTCACGTCAGCTTTAATCGCGATTGCTCCGTGCCCAAGTTCGCTGGCCAGGACATCAATACGTTCGAATCGACGGGCCAGAAGGACAACCTGAATTCCGTTTCCTGCCAATTCACGTGCGAGAGCTTCACCTATACCAGAGGATGCTCCGGTAACAACAGCGACTCTTTTTTTCTTCTCAATATTCATAAAATTTCTTCCAATAGTTTAAGCCTACCCTCAGGCGGGAATTAAGCTTTGGGCTCAACGAGGTCCATCTGGGCACTATTCATGCGACCACCATAGACGCGAAGCCCGGACATAGCTTTATCCATTTCGCTTAACTCAGTAGTGGTTAACTGGATCTCTAAAGCACCATGGTTTTCACGGAGATGGTTGATATTTCGTGTCCCGGGAATAGGAACAATCCAGGTTTTTTTGGCCAGAAGCCATGCAAGCGCGATCTGAGACGGTGTCGCGCCCTTACTGTCAGCGATAGCTTTCAGCTTTTCCACAAAGGGCCAGTTATTCGCTAAATTTTCAGGCGTAAAACGTTCAAAAGTGGAGCGTAAGTCGGTTTTGGGATCAAAATGAGTGTTAACGCTCACCGTTCCGGTCAGATACCCCATGCCTATCGGCCCCCAGGGGACGAAACCAATTCCCAGCTCCTCGCAGGTATCCAGCACACCATTATGTTCCGGATCGCGGTTCATGACAGAATATTCCGTCTGTACTGCGGTGACAGGCTGGATCGCATGAGCCTGATGGATGGTAGAAGGACTTGCTTCAGAAAGACCAAAATGTAGAACCTTGCCTTCTTTAATCAAATCCTGGATAGTCCCGGCTACGTCCTCTATGGGAACACCGGGATCAACGCGATGCTGATAATACAGATCGATACGGTCAGTGCGTAAACGCCTGAGAGAGGCCTCCAGCACTTTTCGGATATGTTTTGGCTGACTGTTCAGCCCGCCATGTTGAATATCAAATCCAAATTTGCTGGCAATAAAGACCTGGTTACGAACAGGAGCAAGCGCCTCGCCAACCAGTTCTTCATTGGTATAAGGTCCATAAACTTCGGCGGTATCGAATAGCGTGACGCCTCTGGCGTGTGCCTCGCGTATCGTTCTTATCCCCTGGGATTTATCCGCTGCCGCCCCGTAGTTAGCGCTGATACTCATACATCCGGCACCCAGTGCGGAAACCACCATAGATCCAAGTTTTCGCGTCGGCATTGTCTGTGAACCTTGTCTGGCCTGTGCCGGTTTTGCTGTCGGCTCTGATGACGTTGCATGCGCCCTGTCAGGTAAACTCCCCATAATCAACCCTGCCCCCATTAAGGCAGAAGAAGACAGAAAGTTGCGTCGGCTGAAAGCGCTTATGCTTTCAGTGCGTTGTGCAGGACGGGTTTTTGGCTGACTCATATCGTTCTCCGCTTAATAAAGGTTTTACTATCAGGACGGGTACCCCTGGTGAGGGCCGGTTACGTGGCCGGGACGACGCAACCTGTTATGGTCATTCGGACCAGTTTTGTAACCAGTATGCATAGGGTGTGGGTAATACAGCGTGCGGGTCGGTGATTTCAAGCTCCCGCGCCGCGCGATATGGCCAGTGCGGATTAGCCAGCAATGTACGGGCGAAAAAGATCACGTCAACTTTACCGTCCTGTATGAATTCATTCGCTTCTTTAGCCTGAGTAATCATCCAGCTTGTCCCGACAGGAATGTTTTTCTCCCGGCGAACACGTGCGGCCCATGGAACCATAAAGTTTGCCGCCCACGGGATGTTCTCGCCTGGCGTTGCCAGAGAAAGACCCACATCAACAAAATCAACACCGGCATCCTTCAGCCAGCCGATTACCTTGAGTGATTCGCTGAAAGAATGTTCAGGACAGTCATCAAATTCCACCACGCCGAGGCGTACCGTTAAGGGGAAATTATCAGGCCAGAACTTGCGGACTTCAGCCACTGTCTCCAGTAAGAAGCGGGCACGCCCTTCAAGAGAACCACCATATTCATCCGAACGGGTATTTGACTGTGGGGAAAGAAAACTTTGTGCCAGGAAACCATGGGCAAAATGCAGTTCCAGCCACTGGAAACCCGCCTGACAGGCACGCTCTGCCGCACGGGCAAAGTCCTGCTGCGTTTGTCGGATATTATCTTTGGTCATTTCACGGGGAATATAGTCATTTCCGGGTACGAAGGGGACGGCGGAAGGCCCGACAGGCTCCCACGCCAGTGCATCATCTCGATCCAGAGGTGCGCCACCCTGCCATGGTGGCGTACAGCCGGCTTTACGGCCCGCATGAGCAAGCTGAATCCCTGCGACAGCCCCGGCTGTCTTTATTGCTGCGGCAATGGACGACAACCCTGCGGTGTGTTCATCACTCCATAATCCGACATCACCTGGCGTAATTCGGCCCTCAGGTGCTACGGCAGTGGCTTCAACGACAACGAGGCCAGCACCTCCACGTGCGAGCATGGAATAATGGGCACTGTGCCAGTCATTGATAAAGCCATCGACAGCCTGGTACTGACACATGGGAGAAACTGCGATCCGATTACGTAGCGTAATATCTTTCAGCGAAAAAGAAGAAAATAAACCTGTCATAAGGCACTCCATAAGCAGAAACATGATAGAAGTATTATTGACCACAAAGCATGAAGATGGCTTGCTCACTTCACCACAATCATTGCCTGAAATGATTTATTTTTCCTGAATTGGGTTATTGGCTTCCATAAATGATATTTTAATTTTTACGTTACTATTGAATCATGAGATGTGTCAGGACTGAGAGATGCAGGAATTTTCCGTAGAACAAAGCCTTAAAATGCTTGCTGAGAAAATTAGCGAGATTGCACAATACGATGGTGATTTCACAACTGCAGTTCCGTCGTTATCGGTGCACCGACGAAATGCACCGACCACTCCCGTGCATTGTATCTATGGCATTGGGTTAGGTGTGGTTATTCAGGGCAGTAAGGAACTGGTGCTGGGAGGAAAAGTGACTGGCTACCGGGCCGGGCAAACACTCCTCACCACACTTGAGCTTCCGGTCGTGTCACATGTTGCGACGGCGACGGCATCCGCACCGTTCCTGGGGATGATGGTCACTATTGAGCCCGCGGCTTTGATGCAGACGGCGGCAATGATCCCTTTTCGGCCAGCTGCTAAATCACCGGGTTTTGATCCGTTGGCCGTTAACGAGCTTGACGCGGGACTTGCTGATACGTTGAGAAGGCTGCTGTCACTGAATGACGAACCACGTTTAATTCAGCATCTTGCCCCACTCATACAGCAGGAGATCATCATTCGGCTGCTGACGGGACCCTATGGGAGTGCGCTTCGCCATATCGCATCACCGGGTTCGCCTGGGCAACAAATATCCGGAGCCGTTGCCTGGCTTAAACAACATTTCACTCAACCAGTCAGCATAGATGAGCTGGCTTCCCGCTCGTCGATGAGCACGTCATCCTTTCGTCACCATTTCCGGTCAGTGACAGGGATGAGTCCGCTACAGTTTATCAAGAAGCTCAGACTTCAGGAGGCACGACAGCAAATGCTGAACAGCCGTCTTGACGCGGTGAGCGCGGCGATAAAAGTAGGCTATGAGAGTGCTTCCCAGTTTAGCCGCGAGTACAGCAGGGAGTTTGGCGAGTCGCCGCAACGTGACATCAGACGTCTGCGTGAAGAAATAAGCCAGTAAAAAATTCCCCTCAGCATAAATTCAGAAGGGTACTTCTGTGTCCTTTGTACGTAGTCATCCTTTATATAGAGTCACAGATAATTTTTGAGTCTGCTTTTCGAACAAAGCTGTCTGCCAGAAAATTAGTCTTAGCGTAGGATATTTTCCGTTTTCCAAGCTGACCCCAAGGACGTCGGGAACCGGAAGGCTCATGCTGTGTATTCTCCTGGCGACACGCATTCAACAGCCAGCGCTGGACGTCATGCCAGAACACCCTGCCCGTCAGCGATGTCACCGTGACCTTTATTTTTTTCAGAATCTTACGCGCGGCAAATTCTGATTTATCACGCAGCACGTGCATGGCACCTGCCACATCCTTATTCCTGATGCAAAGACTTAAAATATGAAAATCGTTCATGCCACCCTCTTCTCAATAATATTATTATCGGCAGCAGGCGCAATATATTCAGCTTAAGATGTTTTGTTCTTTGTTAATATTTATTTCATAACATGAAATATTATATGTTATCTGATCACCCTCTCCCTGACTATCAGTTAACCGGTATTCCCGTGATGGTTTCTATACTCATTGCTGTAATATTCATCAGATCGCCATAGGTGATTTTTATTTTGCGTGAGGTGTTTTTCATATTTATCATCCAGACCAAAAGTGTCATCAGTAATGGACAGTATCAGAGTTACTGATAAACCGAAAATACAGACAATCAGTATATCAAAATAAACGTCACGCTAATAAAATTACTATAACTCGATTGAATTTCAATTAACGATGACAGCTACTGACCATAAATCAATCCCTTACGTATCTGGATTGGTTAAATAATGTTCTTAACGTACAAAAATTTCCGATCTCCAAACTGACCCCAAGTAGCCCCAGGCCTGCGGATAAAATCCACATCTCAGCACCACTACGCGCCGCAGCTGCAGCTGCAGCTGCCCTGCTCCAGTGCTGGCCTGTATATAGCTCGCCGGCGGTCATGGGGGGCGATCCGCGACGGGCCTGCGCCAGTCTTTCCATCCAGAGCCTGTAAGCTCCCTCCACGTCACGTTCATCCGGGAAGACCGCATCACCTGCAGCCACAGTTTTGCGGCGCGTGCAGGTGACGATGAGATGGACGTCAGGTCGCGTTTTATAACAGACAGACATTATTTTCGAGCCGGTTTACGAAGCTTCTGAAGGAGTAAAATTTCCCTGTCATCCAGCTCATCCCCATGTTTCAGCTTTTTAAATATAATTTTGTATCTCTTCGCTCTTCTCCATGTATGAATACTGACCAGCATTGCGGTTAATGCAATTATCATGGCAATAATTGATACATAAATAGATGTATTTTCTGGCAATTTTCTATTCCTCATGCGGACGAGGGAATGAAGACGTACCGGCCACTGCTCCGGCGTCGTTCCACACAATCACCCTGGCCAGATGGTCCGCCACCTCCTGCCCCGTGTAACCGGCCAGGATCGCCAGAGCCCTGGAGCCTGCGTCACGGGATAGCGGACTCCGGAACCCGAATGCGTCCGTCATCAGGAGCCACTGCATACGGTCAGTCCAGCGCTCGCCGGGTTTGCGGACCGGCGAAAACACAATCTCCGTCAGCTGCCCGCGGTTGCAGTACAGCTGTCGCTGTTCCAGTTCATCCAGCAGGCTGTTCAGCTCGCGCCGGTCAGCTTCTTCCTGATCCATTAGCGGCCAGCGAATGCGGTGCCACTGCAGCTCCTGCGCCTGGTCGCCCGTGAACCCCGCGCGGGTGAGCAGGTCGGCCAGCGCGGCCTCCGTGTCTTCCTCGTATGTGGCAACTGTGAGCGGGTCCGCGTCGCGCAGGACGTGCAGCAGGCGCGCAGGTGCCGGCAGCATCCGCAGGGAAGCTTCAGGACTGACCACGGCCAGGCGAATATCCTCAGTCAGCCCGGTGATCCCCAGGGCCTGCAGCGCGGTGTCCAGCTGGCGGTACCAGGTGCCGGTCAGGTCCGCCGGCGCGGTTCCGTCCGGTGAACCTTCCTCCGGCGCGGCGCTCTCATTGATCTGCACCCGGACCGCAATCCCCGCATCGTGGCAGGCCTGCAGCCAGGCGGCGACCTGCAGGGGATCGCCTTCCAGGCGCGTCACCTGCCCGGCCGTGTTCCACAGCTGCAGGCAGGTGGTGCCGTCAAGACGGATAACGTAGTCACCCCGGCACACCAGGTGCCAGCGATCGTCCAGCTCCACCGGCCGGTCGTCAGCCTCATCTGCCTGGCTGTGCGTGGCTAGGGGCAGAACCCGCACTTCCGTGGCACGCTGTTCGGCCATCTGGCTGGCCTGTTCTTCGGCAAGGATGGGAGTGGCCAGCTTCCGGCCGGCATCCGTCAGTTCCACGGCCAGCTGCAGGTTTTGCGCGCGCAGGGTACGCAGCCAGCCCGCCATTTCCATGCGCCGGCAGGAGGCACGCAGGTTCGGCCCGTATACAGGACCGTGCCCCCCCTCGGTCAGAAGTCTTTCAATGAGGCGGGTAGGCACGGGCGTTCCAGGATGGCGTGCATCGAGGGCAGCCAGCACAATCAGCACCCGTTTCTGTAGTGGTGAAGGCTGCCGGTCTTTCAGGAGACTCGTCATTTTTTTATCCTGTGTACCAGTTCACTTATTTCACGGGCATCATTCTGTATCCGCTCTGCATCACGTACTTCGAGGTGTCCTTCCTGTGTCAGATCGCACCACAACAGAAACACCGCATCGGCACAAGCTCTGTTAACACCAGTGCCTGAAGGGCTTCGTTTCGCGAAAACTTGGATTACATCCTTCGTCCTCGCTGTCAGTTGTTCATAGCTGAGTGAAAACGTCACTTCGTTATCCATCCTGCACGCTCCGTCTGAAAATGTCCGGTTTAGTCAAAAATCATACTTAATATGATTTATCAGTTAATTGGTAGAAATAATATCAGATATGATTTTATTTTTAATGAAGAACATCAAATTCAGTATGATTTTGTTGTTATTTCTTGATAATCATATCATTTACCCGTTGCCCGCCGCACAGATCCGAAAAGATGCTAAGTCGGATCTTCAGACTGCAGCCGGATTGTTTTGGCTAAAATGTCGGGGATGTAAGGAGAGGGGTAAGTTGATATAATGATGTAAGAACAAATCTTACATTAAGAAACGGAGGGGTTATGGCTCGTACGATGACGGTGGACGTGGGTGATGAGCTGCGTGAATTTATTGATGCCCTTGTTAAGGCCGGTGATTATCGCACCCAGAGCGAGGTCATGCGTGACGCGCTGCGTCTGCTACGCGAGAAGCAGGCTGAATCACGACTTCAGACACTGCGCGATCTGCTGGCCGAAGGAATCAGCAGCGGCGAGGCGAAACCATGGAACAAGGATGCATTCCTGAAAAATGTCAGGGCCAGGGTGGCAAATGAAAGAGATTGAGCTGACACCAAAAGCAGAAGAAGATCTGGAGGCTATCTGGGACAACAGCTTCAGACAATTCGGGGTTGTTCAGGCGGATGCGTATATCGGCCGTATAGCAGCGGTGTTTGACGTTCTGGCCATGCATGACATCGGCACACATCGCGCAGAGCTGGGAGAAAATATCTGTTCGCTGCCGGTGGAACAGCACATGGTATATTTTTTGTCATCACATTCGGTGGTAACGATCATTCGTATACTCAGCCAGTCTCAGGACACGATGAGACATGAACCCTGGAGATAATAGTGAAAGCCTATATATTAACTCCATTAGTTTCAATGACTTATTTCGCACAATCTATCTTATGTTAAATACCATATTAACCGCATACACAATTGTTCTTAGTAACGTCGACTCCCCGCAATATGTACATGGTCCTTACTTTATGTTTAAAAAGATTTATAACGAGCTTCCAGCTTATCCAGAAAACTAAATAGCACCTGATTCATTTCATTGTAATCGTGCGAACGTAGTTCTTCTGGAGTGTTGACGAAGCGGAAATCTGCGGCACAACTTAAATCTTTCTCAGAATTAGCAATTAGCATTTCAACAACGTCCCGTGTAAGTTCCATGTGACACTGGAAACCAAATACGCGATCTGTGTATGCGACTATCTGACGTGGGCAACCTTCGCTATAAGCAATAATTTTTGCATCTGGCGTCAGCCCCGGCATGTCGTTATGCCAGTGGCCAACTTCAAGTGTTTTTGCAAAGTGAGAGAACATCTCATCTTTGCAACCATCTTCAGTTAGTGTGATTGGAAATTTACCTATTTCTTTTTCAGGACTGTGGTCAAACGGCGCACCCAACGCTTCGCCAATAAGTTGCGATCCGAGGCAAACACCGATAACGGCCTTGCCAGTTTTAACAGCGGAATCAATCAATATCTGCTCATTTTTAGAGTTAAAGTGCGCACAATCTTCTTGTGTTGTTATCGGAGTTTGCGGCCCCCCCATAACGATGAGAAAATCAATGTTTTCGGCTTCTTGTGGCAGTTTATCACCATCATAAACACGAGTGAAAGTCACATCGTGTCCGTGATTTCTAGCCCATATTTCGTAGGCGCCAGGTGCTTCAAAATCCTCATGTACGATGAAATGTACGTGCATTACAAATAACTCCATTATCAATATGCAGGTCTGTTCAGACCGTTTATATGGCGAGAATCTATTACTATTGTGTCAGTATCTCAGCCAGAGATTTCGCGATTAGTTTAGTTTCCGTTGCATCAAGATCTGAAATGGTGATTCGCACCCCGGAGCCAGAATTGTTCAGGTTGAAACCTTCCCCACCCCGAATAAGCCAACCCCGTTGGGCCATTTGCATAACAATTGGAGCGCTGTTCTGTGTCAACGGAATCCACACATTGAGGCCATCATGATGGTCTGGAACTTTGACGCCATGTTGTTTTAGCGCATTGACCATCAACTCTCTTTTTTCAAAATAACTCTCACGTGCGGACAAGATTGACTTCTGGAAGCCAGATGAATGCATATGACCAACAACCATATCCTGCAAAATATGACTTACCCAGTTAGTCCCCGAATTCAGGCGCAGGCGCAAGCGCTGTGAGGTATCTGCATCGCTTGCGACAAAGGCCATACGTAAATCAGGTCCCAAGCTCTTTGACATGGAACGGATGAGTACCCAGTTGCGGGTATTTCCCGGAACAATGTGGTAGTAGTCATGTGTTGAGAGCAATGAAAAGTGATCATCCACTATCACCAGAACGTGAGGATGACTAGCCAGGAGAGTACGAATACCTTCAGCACGCTTAAAACTGAGGCTAAAACCGGTAGGATTGTGGGCACGTGGAGTAATAATCACCGCTTTCACGCCAGCAGAAAGCTGCCGTGAAAGCGACTCAATTTTCATCCCTTCGACATCTATTTCCACAGGAGCAACCTGAAAGCGGTTATGGCGCAGAGTGCTGATGCTACTGAGGAAGCAAGGGTCTTCAACAGCCACACGATCTCCAGCAATCAAATAGCTGGTAAGTACCTTTTCAATAGCATCAACAGCACCGTTAGTCAGATTTAAATCAAAAGGTGATCCTATATCTTGTTTTAACCATTCAAGCCCCAGAGCCTCAAGTTCAGGGCGGATCACGGTTTCACCGTACAGACCCGGCGTGTTTTGGATATGCACGGCAAGTTGGCTCATTGAAGGCAGAAGTGTGACTGCAGGGTTGCCGCTGGCGAGGTCACGAAGCACAAGGTTAGACGCACTACCTTCAATATCAGTGAGCATAATGTGTTCACGTACAATAGTTCCATTTCGGCCTCTGGATATGACAAAACCTGCGTCCGTAAGTCGCTTATAAGCCAGGGCAACCGTATTACGATTGATACCCAATTCACCTGCAAGTTCACGAAGCGTGGGAAGCATCATGCCGGGAACAAGTTCGCCAGCCTGAATCATTGCGCGAATCTGTTCGAAAATATCACCCGCTGTTTTACCGTTAATGTTCATTGACCTGGTTCAAATTTAAGTTTAGCCTAGGACAATATTAATTGAGTACGGAGCTCTTGTCTATCTGCTATGAAAAATACAGAAAACAGCACCAAACTACTCACTTTACGAGATACCCAGCCCCGTTGCGAAATGCACAATCGCTGGCCTCGTGCGGAAAGCGTACAGGATTTCATCGACAATCTGGCTGCGGTTCAATCACGGATAGATGCAGCCTGCCAGCGTTCAGGACGAAATGTTTCTGACGTTCGCCTGCTCCCTGTCAGTAAAACAATGGACGAGAAGCACATTCGAATGGCTCACCAGGCGGGGTGCAATTTTCTGGGTGAAAATAAAGTGCAGGAAGCCTGGCGAAAATCACAAGCAATGTTAGATCTGACCGATTTGAAATGGTCTGTGATTGGTCATCTTCAGTCGAATAAAGCCAAATTAGTAGCCAGATTTGCCAGTGAGTTCCAGGCTCTGGATTCATTTAATACGGCAGAAATACTCGACAGGCGGCTTCAGGTTGAAGGGCGAACGCTCAATGTTTTTGTTCAGGTGAACACTTCCGCAGAACCCAGCAAGTTTGGTCTTGCACCGGAAACTGTAGTTGACTTCATGGCGCAATTGAGCACGTTGAAAAACATAAAGCTAATAGGGCTGATGACTCTTGCCGAGTTCACCTCAGACGCCGAACGCGTTAGATCTTGCTTCATCCGATTACGCAAACTGCGCGATCAGCTTGCTAATGTATATGGCAACCTGCAACTCTCAATGGGAATGTCAGGTGACTTCGAGATCGCTATTGAAGAAGGTGCCAATATCGTGCGCGTTGGTCAGGCGATCTTTGGTGCTCGTTCGCTTCCTGATGAATATTTCTGGCCGAAAGGAGAATAAGCTCTTGATATCCCGAGTTACCCAGGCACAGGGGCTAGCCCGTACTGCCGACATCATTTCCATTCAGTCTCAGGTTGTTTATGGGAGCGTAGGTAATAGTATCGCTCTGCCTGCACTTATAAAGCATGGATGGCACACACTTGCAGTACCGACTTTCCTACTCAGCAACACACCCGATAATCAAGGCTGCTATGGCGGCGAGATTTCCGATGCGTGGTTTTGCGGTTTCCTTCAGAGCATTCAGGAGCGTAGACAAGATACCCAGCTGCGTGCAGTCATAACGGGTTATTTAGGTAGCACATCAAAAGCAGAACGTGTTTTCGCATGGCTCAACCAAATAGCCACTCAAAACCCTGGGATACTTATTGTTGTGGATCCGGTCATGGGAGACGACGACACGGGATATTACGTCGATCCGGATCTCACTTTCTGGTATCGCAATCATCTTTTACCACTCGCAACAGGTCTGACGCCTAACCGCTTTGAACTAGAGTGCCTGATGGGTAAAACGCTGATTACCGAACAAGAGATCATCTCGGCTGCTCTTACTTTCCTCAACGATAAAACACAATGGGTTGTCGTGACCAGCGCCTCACATACCGAGAATAGCCAGATGCTTAAAATCATCTGCGTCTCTGCCAGTATCGTGCACATCGTAGAACATGCAGCACTTCCAAATGCGCCAAAAGGCACTGGTGATCTTTTTACAGCAGAACTGACGGCAGGTTTATTACGTGGTTTTTCGCTTGAAAATGCTGTTAAAACAGCCTCTGAACTGACTCGAGTTTGTGTGATGAACTCGCTAATTGACGGTACGGACATGCTTGACATTCAGAGACTAGAATCAGGAGAACTTAAATGCTAAAAACTCACCGCCTTAGCGTGTACTTCAATGAAATCCTCATCGGCAACCTGGACTGCGAAAGCTGTCAGGCTGAAACGCTCATCAGAAAACTACAGAATGTACTTTCTGCCGAAGAGGGTTGGACCTCGATCAGATTTATATCGGATCAGGAGAAACGCATCCTTGAAAGTGGCCCTGCAGGTATAAAGCTTATCAGTAGCGAAAAACTGTTCCGCGAATTATGAATTCAAATGAATCAACGGCCATATTACTAGCGCGATATGGCTACAAATAAACATTAACAATCTTCTTGATCAACCATATCCCAACAGCTTTTGCATCTTAAGTTATTATGCTCGCTGTCGCCGGATAATCCTTGAGGGGTATATCCCAGCGCACTGTGCGGGTAGTTTTCATGATAATGCGTGAAGGCAACATCAAGGTTTTACAGTGCTATTTCAGTCTCCGGTTATGGTATGAACGCGATATAGTTTTCCTTCATCCTCTTCAAGAACCATTCGTTCATGCCATTACTTTAAAGGCTTTTCACCAATGTTGTGCAGACTTTAAACGCCCGCATTTCGTAGACCGTAGTCCGCCAGCCACCCTTTGTGTGTAATCATCTGTTCAAGATTCATTTTCCCAAACCGTTTCTGTAACGATGAAAACACAGATTGCCCCTCATCCATGAGGTGCAAAATTCTTTTAACGTAAAATTGTCATTAGAGTAATGACATATATTCAAGCCTATCTCTTATCTTGAGATACTACTATTACCTATTGTTTCCGGGGGCTACATGAAAAATTAACATCTGGCCACTATAGTAAGTCGATCTCACCCTGTCTGGTGAATATAATTCTGCCGAAAGCGGCTCTGGCTGTAAGGGGGGTGATTGCTGAAAGAAAATCCATGCGGATTTTCCACTGCACTTCATGACCCTCTATTTCCAGATACTCCTCTCGTTCCGCGGTTGTGCGGGTAGTCATCGCTTTGCCATCGAAACATGCACCATCATTAAGTTCGATACGCAACCAGTACCGGTACAAACAAGCGATCTCGAGGTAATCGTGAAGGTTGCAATTAATAGGCTGATAGTTTATCACCGGAATTCTTCACATCCCTGCATCGGAATAATGAAATATCCCTGCCCAGACATTGCACAGACCATCTCCTGAGAAGCAAGTTCGCTATGGCAAAACTGACATAGATCTTGTGAGATTTCTGTTGCATGGACCCCATTGCGTGCCAACCACTCTCTGGCATACCGCATTGCCAGGGCTTCATCTTTTCTGGCAATCAAAATATCAAAATGCAGGTAGCGACTATCCTGAGTCTGTACATGGGTGTCAAAAACATGAGCTTCCATAGCCTCGCGCCCTCTCTAAATCACTAATAAAGGGAGATTGCCAGAGCTACCTCCCCAATCCGGGTTGCGTGCATTTATATCATAATGGATACCTGCAATGCGCAACACCACGCTTCTTCATTACTACCGGCTGAAAATCTTTTATTTCAGCGCCTCAATGGAAGCACCAAAATTGATGTGTAGCACATTGCCGTCAATAACCAGCGCCGGAACAGATCTCACTCCTGCACGCTCGGCTTCCTCAACCCTATTTGGTTGTTCACCAAGATGAACGACTTCCACTTTTACATTCGGGGAAAGATGGCTAAGTAACGTTTCCTCGGCAGAAACACAAACCGTACAACCTGCATGGTAAAAACGAGCTGTTGACATTAATAAGCACCTCAGGAATTGGTATCGACTCGATACCTTATAGATATTACGTTTGTTTTATCCTTTGTCAAGATGGTTTTTAGTCGATACTATAATCACGGAGGAATTTACAATGCATGACATGTCACTCTTCGACCTGCTAGACAGGTTATCCAGCCTGACGCGGATGTGGTTTCGCCAACATCCCCTACTGTCTGAACTTCAGCCGGTGCAACTAAGCGCGCTGATGTACCTTGCCCGTTGCAACCGTTATTCTAATACCCCACTCGGGGTGACTGAATACCTGGGTTTGACTAAGGGAACTGTGTCACAATCATTAAAATTGCTTGAAGCAAAAGGGCTTATTGCTCGTACGCAGGATGTCCGTGATAAACGTAGTGTCCATCTTCAACTAACTGAAACGGCGAATATGTTGTTAACCGAGTTACTGCCACCGCAGTTTCTGGTGAATGGAGAAGTGGGTTTGGGTTCGCGTGCCGACTCTTTGAAAATGTTGTTACTAGATCTGCTGAGAGAAATTCAGCGAACCAATAACGTACCAAGCTTTGGTTTATGCCGTTCCTGTCGTTTTCATCAGCATGTTAATGGTATTCCGCTTTGCAACCTTACAAAAGAACCGCTTGGCATTGATGAAGGTCTACTGATTTGCCGAGAACATCAGTCAAAAGAAAACGATGTGTAATCACATTATTATGAAAACATAGTTATCAAATGAATTTTTATAAAAGATCCTGTCAGGACCTGAGATATTTCTATAGCTCGTGTGCAATTCGTCTGCTTTTTTCTCTAACTTAGATTAACATTCTAGCGGCGCATATAGTAACATCGTTCACCATTTAAAAACAATTGTGTGGCATAACTGATTTACAGTAATTTTTGTGTTAACAGTTTAAGATGTCTTACAATAATGAAAAGGCCAGCCAGTAGCACGGGCTGGCTTTCTGACTAGAAAAGGAGCCAGGTATTGCCAACAGTAAAAGATAAATTAATTCATAAACTACTACCGACATCAATTTACGAATTTTTTTCGATATTGACCATCAGTTCTACCAGCACTACGTTTTTCAGGTAAAATCCAAACTGCACCCATTAAGAGATCAAGTTCCTTTGGAAAACCTTTACAAAACCCAGCACATGGCGTGAGAGTAATTTCACCAAAATAAACACCCTGCTTAGTTATATACCAGTCGAATCTGGCATATTCCAATTCACCGAGTAAGGCTGCACTATTTTGCACTGCGTGATTAAGTGCATTTTTCTCCTCAAATGAAAGCTCTTTGACTTCCCCATCGAATGGACAACATAAATTATTGACAAAGAAAAATGATGCTCCCTTATTCCCTCGTCCTTCATTATTATCATATTCTATCATTTGTAATACATAAAAAAGTTTATTATGTTCCATTCTGAATAAATGTATTTTATAGTCATTAGGTCTCTTATCCTTCTCGGCGATATTTTTTTCAACGACTATCGCAGAGGGGATTTTTTTATAATGAAATTCGCCTTTTTGCTTTGAGTAGTCTCTCACAAGCCACTTGGAAGCTATATCCATCACTTCAGCTACTTCAGCCGGCATCAGGAAGTCATCTACAAATATGACAGAACCAGAAGCATTGTTTGGTTTCAAAATGCACTTATTGAGCGAATATAAATCTCTCTGTAAATCGCTAACATTGTGGTATGTTCCCAATAGCGGTATTAAAAATTGAGGTCCAATAATTGATTCAATATACTCTCTTACTCTCAGTTTATCGGCATAAAAAGCATAGTTGTCGTTCGCCCGGCATGAGTGTTTTTTCCTATATAGGATTTTTTCAGAAAATTTTACTGGATGAGTAAGATTTGGAAATGTTCCAAAAATTCTATAATATTCAATTCTGTCCTTAATAGTCCATGGGATTTTATGATATAAATTTCTGATAACGGATATCATGAGCTAACTCCTGTTAAAAAACAACTTCAGATGCAAATAGAATATTTTTTTGGAAATTAAATAGTTCGCAATCGTTGAAGAGAGTATTTCAGTAAATAAAAATCCACATGTAGCGCCTATAATCCCATACTTCAATGAAAGCACGACTGTTAATACGATGTTTAATACAATAATTAGAGTGTATTTTACGCTGTAATACCCTTCACACTCCTCTTTACTAAGAGTTTTTATAGACAAAACCCCTACAGACGCAACATAAAAAGAAAAAATAATTAACGTGACAATATCATTAAGTTTTTCATAGCCCTCACCAAGGAACTTAGGAATCATGTATTCACCACAAAAATGGCTGACGACAATGATCAATAAAGACAATAGCGTAATTAAACGGATAGTACTTATCGCTTTCTCAGCTCGTTCCGTATAATCACTAATCTTATTAAGTTTTACTAAAGAAGTCATTGTTATTATATTTGGGAGCATAAATATGGCATTTGATATAAAAAAAGCAACAGAATAGACGCCTACCAGATATTGACCATTAAATATTCCCAAGATAAAAAATACGGCTCGTTGATTGATAAGCATGGATAAACTCGGAAATAAATAAGAAACGCTATGCTTAATTAAATACAAAGCGATTTTTTTCTTTATCACAAAGCGGGCTTTAATTGCATTTGCAGAGCATTGTCGGTATAAAGCCGGAATTAAGGCCTCAAAAATGATTGGGATCGATAGTAGAGCAAATGATAAGCGGTAATGCACAATAATAAATTTAAATAATGATGTTAACATCATCGTCATTATGCTGATCATTGTATCATTCCGATAAAAACCATTAGCTCGGTTATATATCAACGTAATATCAGTCCCCTGTATCATCATCGCAATTGATATTGACAAAATGTAATAGAAACATCTAACATCAATTTCACCGAGCACAGCAGACAATAACACAATACCAGTGTTTAGTATCATTCCTGCGAAAAATCGCAGTAAAATCATATTCCCTATCAAATATTTACTATATGCTTTTTTCCATTCTCTACTGAAAAACGCATCAGAACCGAATTTTGATATAACTAACGAAATAAGCAAAGCGTTATTAAATATACTGATTATTCCATAATAGTACGGGCCTATATATTTAATAGATAATATAGATGTATATGTCACCGATAACAGATATATTATGCGTTCTAATGTAAGCCAAGATGTGTTAGATAGTATCCAGTAAAGAGTTGCGGGAAAGGATTTTTTTATGTGCATTTAATATGGTCTTACACGTTTGGTCTTCACCGTTTTTCTGTTTTTAACTACTGCCGATAATAATGTGAAAATCATAATTAAAATATAAAAATCTAATAGCAAAAGTATTGATTTAGCATTGTACGCCATACCAACCAGCATTGAACCGGATAGAATTATAATAATTGAAATTAGATACCAGAATGAAAGTTTATAAATGTACATCATGTCACGGCGTCGGAATACCACTCTTGAATATGCAACATCATTTTTCTTCATGATTTATACCCTAATTCAGAAAACATTTAATTACATTAAGTCTATGTTAAGCATGCTAATGAAAAAAGTTATCGACTTGAGAATGATGAACATTTCATTTTCAGTCTTTGCACCGATTTTTGTCATCAGAGATCTTTTAATTGCATATATTCTTTGCCAGGATAAACTCGTGCATATCACTATTTCATAATGACACTTACCATCTATAAAATGCCTAATAAACTGCATTTCCCTGGGAGAAATAACAAGGCTTTTAACACACCACAGCTTAAAAATTGAGTAATTGAAAACATTGTTAAACTGAATAAGATAGCAGGTTATTTTATCCACAATCACTTCAATGTTATCTCTCATACTGATAACTAATTTGTTCATGGCTGTGGGCAGTTTGCACAATACATAGTGTAGTCGCTCGCTACAGATAATAATCACAGGAGTAAATGAAAGAGCAAAAAGTGCATAGTTTGTATCAATATCATTTGCTCCATCATCAAAAAAATATATAGAAATCTTCGCCGTGGGCAAACTACTATAATCGAGTCTTTGAATAATTGAATACCCACCTAATACTGCATATTTATTTTTTCCTTTAACGACTAAATTCATTTTTTTCATGGCTTTCATTGTATAGAACCTTGGTCAGAAATTTCAGACCCGAATGCGGAAACAAAGCAACATAAGACTGATAATCTCTTGAAAGTATAAAATTGCCAGAATGGTAATATTATTTTTCATCACATTCCTTTTTTCCTCCAAAAAGGAGCCATCAAATCGATGGCTAATTATCAGAACCAAAAAAAAAGACCATGGGATATGAAACAGCAATTTCCCCTACGGGATGTTATGATGATATATGGTTTAATAAACAAAGCAATGCTTGGTGTTTTTTTTAAGAACCAACGTAGTTCATCTGTTCTATAATATGTAAATATCTATGTTCTCTATGGCTTTTATAACTAGCTCAACCTGAGGATTATCGGCCGAACCTAGATATACTTCATAAAAAACTGCATCTTACTTCGCTTTATTCAGCATTTAAGATGCAGTTGGATTATTTAATGCAATTATTTGAAACTGTATTTAACACCAATCATGGCAGAAGTGTCACTGTAACCTTTGTCACCAACCTGAACGGCAACGTTGCCCCATAAGTTTAGATTTGGGTTAATCATACCCTCAACACCGGTCTTGATTTCACCCAGGTTGCGACTTCCGTCAATCTTATTGGAAACCCCATTCATTGTTGTTCCGAACTCACGGGTATTATGGATCCAGTTTGCTTCTATAAATGGTTCAAATTCACGCTGTTTTCCATCATCCATTTTATGATGGCCTTTAATGTATGTCCTGAGACCTGCACGAGTCTGAATGTTTCCATTGCCTTCACCCGTCACCGTTGAACCGTTTGATTCTTTGTGTGAATCCGCCTTTACACCCATCCAGATAACCTGCGCTTTTGGCTGTATATACCATTCATTAGTGCTGCCCTGACTACCTTTAAAGGTACCCATACTAAATGTATACCCGCTCTCTAAGGATGCCGTAAGCCCTTTTGATTTGTATTTTTCAGGGTCAATATCCTCCCCTGTAACCGTGTTATCGAACCAGCTGTATTGAATCCAGCTATCAACATGCAACCCATTCTTATCTTCGTCGTTCGCGTACCAGGTTCCATACGCACCGACGCTGTACCCGTTAACTGAACCATCTGAACGATAATGACTCTGATGAGAGCGAGTATTGCTGTGTTCATTACCATAACCCGCCATCAGCCCAAGGTGCGTACGATCGTTTCCATTATTGCTCCACTGAGTAACGTCACCACCTATTTGCAGAACATAGCGGTTTGACTGCGTATTTAATTGACCTGACTGATCTTTAAATCTCGTATGTCCACCAACGTGTCTCATCCACATACTGGTCACCTTATTTTCACCCGTCAGCATGTCGGTGTACTGAGTCTCACCAAGGCGATCATGCAGACGAAGCACAAACATATTGTTTGCCGCAGCGAGATTGGCACTGTAGGAGCCCATCTCTGGTCTGAAAACCGGTTCAGACGGTTTAGTTGGCGTTACCGGCACCGCAGGATTCGTCGGTTCTACAGGGTCTACAGGGGCAGTCGGGTCTACTGGCGTTGTAGGATCGATCGGTATTGTCGGCTCAACGGGTTTTACATAGTTTGTTAAATACCAATTTTTGTCTTTTTCAGCTTGGCCACGAACCAGAGAATAGTCATAGGCTCCGGCAACAACACGGCCTGACTGGCTGAATACCCCCCGAGAATCACCCTTTACCGTGATCAGTTCAATTCCATTTATGGTCGAGGCCCCACTTCCCCCCGCATTAGTCACGGATACCAGAGTGCTGCCAGATGTGTTACCTTCAACTATGAGTCGATCTGTAGGCGAATTGTCATCGCCAAGAGCAGTGCTCATTCGAAGCAAACCATCGTTCCCAGCATAGTTTCCATTTACGGTCAGAGTGTTAAATGCCCCCCCGTGAGTATAGTTAATCGATCCTTTATCGTTATTCAAAGAAGTTACATTCGAATCTGCAGTCATATTCCAGATACTGGAATCTTTAAGGGTAACGTTAGCCTTTGCATTATCCGTTACAATTCGCCCATTAAGGGTACCCGATGTTACATCCAGATTTGTAATTGCACCGGGGTTCGTCAGCAATACGCCTGTTTCCCCTGACACAACACTGTTTGCAAGGCGGATATCTGCCTGGTTCTGATTGTTCTGGATTGCCCACCCTCTGCTGGAGTCAAGCGTGACATTCGACCCTGCAAATGTTGCATTTGCATCGTTCAGGATCGCAGAGCCACTACTGGAAACAATAGTTGTCCCGTTCAGTATGATCGATGTCCCTGACTGTATATTGTGGATCCCGCTACCCGACCCCTGAGATGTGATCAGATTTGCACCAAGTTCTGCACCAGTTGCACCCGTCCCCAACAAAATACCGTCAGCCGTTCCGTCAGTAATAATACGGCCGCTGCCCAAGGCATTCAGCTTTGCGCCATTCTGGAGATGAATACCTGCTATACCATCGTGGACACTGATAGATGACTGGTTTGTTAACGTTGAAGCCGACGCACCACCATCTACCAGAATTCCTGTTCCTTTCGTGATGGTAATGGCTTCGTTGTTGATCAGCTGACCACCTTCGCGCACTATTACCCCGGTGCTGTTCGTATCACTGCTCAATGAAATTTCGCCATTGTTTACTACAGTTCCGCCATACTGTGCGACAAATCCGACTACGTCCTGGATTGCAGACTGAATCTTGGCATTATTGGTCAATGACGACTTCAGCTCTTCTGTTCCAGTTACGCCTGAAAGGCCCGTTTTGCGTCCGTCAACCATACCTGCAGTGGAACCCTGGCCGAGAAGATTAATGCTGGTTTTTTCATCGATCTGCCCAGTAGCACCGCCATCGACATGTACTCCTGTTGCTCCCGGCCCACTGACGTTTAACGTTCCGGAGCTTGCGGTAACAACGGCACCCTTACCGCTGGCGGCCAGAATGGTTGAGTTCTTACCAGAAGCAGTCAGTGTTTTTCCGTTACTATCAAAAGTCGCACCATCTTCGATACGAAACAGCGTAGAACCCGAACTGGAGACTTCCAACTGCTCCGCCTGATTATTAATTGACGAACTTTTGCCGTAGACGAGATAACCAATTTGTTCACTGCAGTTCTCAGTACAGCTGGGATTGGTGACCTCATGAAAACGAACCGCTGAATCAGAACCTACTACAACGGCTGCGCCATCACGAGCCAATACCCCAATAGCACCACGACCTGACAGTTCGATATCACCCTGGATATTCGCAGCTGCTTTCTCCCCCTCAGTCCACACTCCATAGTTTCTGGTGCCACTTTCTGGATCAACTCCACCGGCAACAACAATCGCGCTATTGGCATCAGAAGTGGCAGTTGCTGTTCCGCTTGTCGCCAGAATCTTCATCCCAATGCCATTTACTCCTGAGAGTGTTACTGTCCCGCTGTTTAAAACCTGAGTCTGGCCATTATTTAGTGCGAGGATCCCCACATTCTGTAACGGCGCACTATTGGCATTCCCCTTAACCAGGACAGAACCTTTATTAATTAGTGAACCAGTAGGTGATGATGCCACTGCAGCCATCCCTACAGCGTTTTCGGTAAGCGAACCAATTAAAATTTTACCTTCGTTAGTTGCCTGGCCATCTGTCAGTAAAATACCGTACTGAGGCAAGGCATTAGCTACATCTACCACAGCCTCCGGATTAGCGGTGTCGTATTGAGCAGCATGCCCCAGATAAATCTCTCCGGTACTGGTATTGATAAACTGACTTTTACCTCCATTTGCAACCCTGACTGCAGAAATGGAATGACTTAATGAATTGTTATTCACACCAGTGTTAATAATCCCGCTGTTTGTCGCACTGGCGTTAGACTGAACCCGAATCCCCCATGCATCAGGCGAATACCCTTCATATTGCGTCCAACCTGCAACATTAATGATACCGTTATTGTTGAAATGAGAATTTTCGCCATCGACAGTTACAGTATAAGCCTCTGAATATTCATCAAAATAATTACCTTTGCCCGTAGTGTCCCATCCATCTTCCGCAAAATATCCACCTGAAATAACACCGTTATTTTCTCCGTTTGAGCCGCTTCCTATAAATAATGAATTAAAATGTCCTGACAGTTGGGCTCCTTCTTCAATTATTGCAGTCGCGCCATTGACCACAGCAACACCCGCACCACGTTGATCGATTTGACCACCGGATTTCAGTACCGCTTTTGCACCTGCCCCATCGGCGTACATTGTATAATTTACACCTGTATCCGCAGTGACATCATCACCGGCATATATGCTATAGTTGTAGTCGATATCCTTCTGGCTGAAGGTCACGGCTTTCGCAAATGCCTCATCGTAAGCTGCCTGAGTGGACAAAGTTCCACTCTGCAACGCATTGATCAACGCATTGTTATATACTTTTAGCTCGTTAGCGTTACTGACGGTCCATGTACCTCCGTCATATGCCTTGAAGGTACCAGCATAAACAGGTACCTCAATTTGAATTGTTTTTGTCGTCGCTCCCGCTGCCGCGACCATGGTATCTCCCATGAGGACGCGGTTTTTAGAGTTCCATTCGATTGTACTGTTGATGCCAGTCGCCAGGGTAAGAATGGTCTGCTTTGCTGCCATGTTAATCGTGTTTACATCTGAAGAAGGCAACTGCCCTGAATCACCAATACTCACAATCATTGTGCCGTTTTGAACGGTACCCAGACGCGCATCGATATATTGATTATCACCTGCATTTTTTGGGGTTTGCGTGGCGACATTATTATATTGTCCCCAGTCAGAAGATGCGAAAGAATTACTGTCGTAAGTTGCAACTACAATATTCGATCCAGTCACCGGATCGAGTGTATTTACACCAGATGTGCGAGAACCCAATAACAAACGTTCAAGCCCATTAGTAGCTGAGTTGAGAGTTCCAAGACTATTTTGCTGAATACCACGATCGCCAGAGATAATATCGGTACCCAAGCCAGAAATCGTAATGGTATCACCACTGTTGATATTGGCTCCGTCGACCTGATTATCATTTATAACGGGCGTATAGCCTGACGTGAATGAACAGGTTCCACCACTGGACACGCTTGCACCATTGGAGGTTCCGTTTGCCGTCATACATTCAGAGGCTATTACCTTTGAAACTGGCAACATGGGGAATACTGCAATTCCCAGCAATGAAGCAATTAAAATACTTAACGGTTTCATTTTCGTTAAAACAATTGGCTCTGCGTGTAACATAAATACACATTTGTTTCTGGACTTCATGAATAACATTCCTGAATATTACGATACATTTTTTAGCAACACGACAGATGAAAAGGATCGAACCATCTCTTGAAATTCGTTATTGCTAGACATTTAAACAAATAGAGTTAATATTTTACGCATATCAACAATTAATAAAACGTTTAGAAATTTGTTCTTCTCAGTTTCTTAAGCCGCCTCTGAGATTTGCTGATAAATATATTCCGCATTCAAGTAAAGTTCTCGGGTTGAAGCGAGCATGCATTTTTGCTTCAACGAACTCATGCGAGAATACAGCGTTTTTATGGAGACTTTTTGTGCGCTAGCAATTGCTGCCGGGGACATATTCTTCTTCATAAAGTAAATTAGCTGTCTATCGTATGGACTAAATTGACACGGTGGTACTTTCCGGCTAAGTTGATGAATATGTTCAACATTAACACACTCACCTTTTATCGCTTTTCTCACCCAGTAGCGCAACTGTTTAAGAGTAGAATTGCCGCTAACCATAGTCACTCCGCGTAACCGGGAGCCTGAGACATACAAGCCTGCGCTCATAATTAAAATAATATTATTTGTTGCTGAAAAATCCAATGGACTCACATCTAGCATTTTTACAAACGACAAGCTGTCACTCTTGTCCATAAGATCCACAATATGGAGATGCAAGCCATCATCAGGCCATACGAGATCACAGTCATTCACCAGGCACTGAAAACCAAACTTGAAAAACTCAGAATCACTGTAAATAGTAATACGCATAGATTTCCTAATGCATACTTATTAATGATGTTGACATAGTGCTTGCTAACATCTCATTTTTCCGCAGGCAGCCCATGTTTAAATGCACATACCTTATTTCTGTTTAAACAGAACTTCCACAGGCTAGGAATAATCTAACCTTGTGCGTAATCTACAAACATTCGGAAAAGTGCTCAATAGCTCAAAGATACTATCCATAAGAATTAAAAAAAACAAATGAAAACATATGTTTTCATATCATCTTATGTAGTTTATTGGTATTTATTCTCATCTGAAATCTAGTACATGTGTACTATTTACTTCGGATTTTAACTGTACATTATTCTGCAGGGTTCAAATGGACAGGAAAAATATCATTTGGGATTTAACAAATCCCTCTCTACTTTCATTTTAAAAGTATCGCTAACATCACATTTAAAATGAATAACCATTCATAAACACGTTAAAGAGAGAAATCCTAAATTTAGGGGAGCCACTATTCCGTAGTGCATATGTGCATATAATCGATTTAACCCATTAGATCTATAGGGGTTTCAACAGGTGACTGGTTAAGTTTAAAGTCATCAGCCATACTTAAACGATAGAATTTTTGAGGTTGACTTTATGACAATCATTATCGCAGATGACCATCCATTGTTCAGAGATGCGATGGCGAAAAAACTCGCACAACAGAATGATCCCGATATCATAGAAGCAGGTAGTTTTTCTGAGCTGGAGTCGGTTCTCGAAACCTTCCCGGCTCCTGACATTTTAATTCTTGATCTGCAATTTCCTGGGCTGGATTCACTTTCAAAACTGGTCACACTGAAAAACAAACTCAAAAGAACCGCGTTGATTATTGTTTCAATGAATACGGATGCCGCCCTTGTTCAGGCAGTCATGGCCACCGGGGTTGACGGATACATCAGCAAAAATGTTCCTCCTGAACAACTACTGAGCGATATTGCTGACATTCAGAACGGAAACATTGTGGTTAATTATATACCGGGGACCCTTCCCAACCTGCGGGTGACGCCAGCAGAACTGGACTTGTTGACAGAACGGCAGAGAGAGGTTCTACAGTTACTGGTGCAAGGAAAATCGAATAAACAAATTGCGCAATCGCTCAACATATCACCGTTTACAGTACGCATCCATGTTTCGCAGGTTCTTCATGTACTAGGTGTGCCAACTCGAACAGTCGCAATTGCGCAATATTCACATCTTATCTGAATTGACCTGATAGATCGGCTCCCGCTCGGGAATCACCGTAAACTCCATCCTCACTGGTGAAGGCAATGCCATTTAGAGAATATGAAATTCAAAGCCAGCACATTTCAGAATTAAACCAGGCAACATTGCGGGTGGTCATCGCCATAATGGCACTAAGTTATGTCAGTATGATTGCTCTATTCTTTGGCGAATACACTTGGGATTATCTGTTTATTGCATTGTACTATTTGGGTTTTCTTTTAACATCAATCCTTTTAAGGTTCATCATAAAGCGTAATCCTGGTATTTTCCTTGTACGCCGTATGTTTACCATGATTCACGATTATGTGGCCATTTCGGTTGGCCTGGCTGTAGGAGAAGAAAAGACACTCCCAATATACGCTGTAATGGTATGGGTGACATTGGGTTATGGCGTACGTTATGGTGCTTTCTATCTCCTTGCTGCGACAATCATGTCGTTCATTTCTTTATCAGTAATAGTGTTCTACAACGATTACTGGTCTAACCATCTCTATATGGTACTGGCCTTATTGCTGACCACTGTCGTTATCCCAGTATACGCTAAAACACTTCTTACACAGGTACGCCAGGCGTCCACCCGAGCCCTTAAGGCAACACACACAAAAGCCCAGCTACTAGCCCAAGTCAGCCACGATCTTCGGCAACCCATTCACGCCATCGGAATCTATATTACCTGCCTCCGAGAAGAAAATTTAAACCCCAGCGGGCTTAAAATGGTCGATAACATCGATCGTTCTCTGGTTAGTGTGTCACATATATTTCATTCAATGCTCAATTTTTACACCCTGGATAGCGGGGGGATCAATCTGAAACCTGAAGTGTTCAGATTACGTAATATGCTTGAAGAATGCATTAAGGAACATACTGTTGCCGCACATGAAGCGGGAAGTCAGATACGACTGGATGTAGAAGAGTGTTGGGTCAAATCTGATGTCTCCATACTTATAATAATTATCAATAATCTGATCAGTAATGCCGTTAAATATGGGGAAGGTAAACTGATATCTCTGCGTAGTTTCCATAAGAATGGAAGTATAATGCTAGCTATATGTGATAAAGGTTCAGGCATAGAAGAGAAACATCTTCTGCATATTTTTGATGAGTTTTTCCGCATCAAAAAAAACAGAGATAAAGATCTTGAGGGTATTGGTCTTGGTTTGTCCATAGTAAAACGTGCCTGCTCCCTTGCAGGTTTAGATATCAATCTTGTCTCCCGTGTTGGTCTAGGGACCTGTGCTGTTATTTCAAATCTAAAGATTGCCAGTACCCCAGTTGTCCAAGATAAACCGCAAGAAAAACTACTCATGCAGCTTTCCGGGACTCGGGTGTTTCTTATTGAGGATAACCCCGAAATGCTGGATGCCACACAGATGCTACTTCAGCGTTGGGGATGTGAAGTCCTACCACTAGAATCACAGGATCCAACACTACTGGATACCCAATGTGAATGCGATGTTATCATTGCGGATTATGATCTGGGCACAAAAATTTCAGGTATTGAATATATACAGGCAATTCGAAATATGAAAGCAGAACAAATCCCTGCACTGCTCATCACAGGCCATGATGTCACTAATATTAGTATCTTTGTTAAGGATCTCAATATTGAGATAGTTTCCAAGCCTATTAAACCCGTGGAACTAAGAAGTGTACTAACGGATATCGTAAGAAAAACAAAAGCGATTTAAACTACCAGAAATAGGCATCCATTTTCTCAAATATATTTTAAATCTGGATGTAACTTCTTGGATTCACATGGTTTTCCATCCACAAATCATTTATTTTGCATAGCATGTATAATCTTCTATCAATTTCGTGACATTCATCAGGGCTATTTTTATAGTCCACATACAATAAAACCACGATGTTTACTATATTTTCATCCCTGATTGCACCTTCCTATTTAGGTTTTTTTTCAGTTAACACTTCTTCATTCACTGTATTCCTTGCATTCATTCTCATGAAAACACTCGGTATGTGTTGAACTTAAAACCTTGTGTACTACATAAAGGTAAAGGTAAAGGTAAAGGTAAAAATGCATAATACTCACCCTTTGGATTGGTCACTTATCTGCTTTATTTTATTGTATATTTTCTCGATGTTGAGATATACTTCTCTTGCTGAACGTAAAGATAGTTTGCGTTTGATTGAATATATCCGCGCATAATAAGTCTTAGTAGTAATACCCTGTCTAGCAATAATATTGCCCATGCACATATTTGTTCTGATACAGGCAATAACATCTTTTTCGGATGACGTTAATGCTTCATAGTTTGCCCTACCTGCCATCGTGATTAATCGGGAGACATTTAGAGCTGGGGCTTGCAATGCGGCTTTAAGTTTCTTGCGCCATTCCTCAAGTGAAGCGTTAAGTCGAATATATATAATGCTTTTTTGTTCGACTCCACCATAAACATCCCGATCGCCTATGATTATCACTTTGGTTTCTGGTTTTGCCAGCCATTCGGCACGTTCACTTATAAGTTCAATCATTGAGAAATAATTTCGCTCACTTGAAAAATCTATAACCAAAAGATGTTGTGTGTTTCCAATTAATCCAATATCAATTTCAGAAACCAAGTCTTTTATAGAATACGTAAGATAACTCGAGTGACTGCGAACATGAACATCCATTCTGCTACCTTTCGCCAATTACTGTCATTATTGTGCTCACCATTAAGATGCTCTGAGGCACACCTTTCTCCTAACGAATCAAAACTGCCATACGAACCATATTCAGATAAATTAAAATAAATATCATGAATTTTAGTGTCTTACGCAATAGCTAATATGAACTAGTTGAACTATTAAAAGGATAAAGAATCAAATTATAGGGTCCATGCAAAATAAAATTTCACATATTGATTATAATAAGAGTCAATCACTAGGCTGTGTGCTTTACTTGTCTGAGCTATAGTAACTACATGTTTCACAGCACATTGAATCATGGCTCCCTACAACCTTCCCGATAAAGCATGGGCGATCATCCAGTCCTTACTGCCAGCAGAACTAGTATCTCCCCGAGCCGGATACCCCTGGGCAGAGCATGGTAAAATCGTCACTGGCATGTTCTGGGTACTGTGTTCCGGTGCGCCATGACGCGATTTATCTGTACGGCATGGTCCGTGGAAAGCCATTTGCAATCGCTATAATCGATGGTCTAAATCGAGTGTATAAACATCATTTCCAATAGTTCACATTCTTCTCTTGATGCGCATAGTCTCGTTGACTGTTTTGCCACAGCATTGAATGGGAGCGATATCCGTGCACTAAATGTGCCGACGGCGATCAAAAACATCCGATATCGCCGGAGATAACGTGTTGGGTCGCGGTGGCAGTGGCAGTGGCAGTGGCACCAAAATCCATATGGAAACAGACGGAAGCGGCATACTGTTAAATATCGTTCTGAATCCCGTACAGACTCACTAAAAAGAGTTTGCGTTACGTCTTCTCGCTGCTATTGGTGTTCAGCGCCAAAACAGCAAAATGAAGCGTCGTCGTCATGCGGTACGGGTAGACAATGCGTACTCAGGACACTCGTTACGACAAAACGGTGAAGTATTATCTGTTTATGGTGAAACTGGCTGCATCCGGCTCTTTTACCAACGATTATGCAATTGAGGAACACAGCCAGAAGCAAAACCCGCACAATGTTCAAAATACACGGTGCGGGCAAAAAGCTACCAACTGTATTTAATACCCATCATTGCTGATGTATCACTGTAACCAGCATCTCCGACCTGAGCCGCTACGTTCCCCCAGACCTGTAGTCTCAGATTAATCTGTCCTTCAACACCCATTTTTAACTCACCGATATTGCGACTGCCTTCCTGAATAATTGCGACGCTATTCATTGAAGCCCCAAAATCACGGGTGTTATGTATCCAGTTTGTTTCGATGAAGGGTTGAAAGACTCTCTGATTTCCATTATCCATCTCATGGTGGCCATTAACATATGTTTTCAATCCAAGACGTGTCTGGATATTTCCATCTCCCTCTCCCTGTACCTTCGTTCCATTTACTTCATGATGATCGTCAGCTTTAACATCCATTAAGATAATTTGAACTTTAGGCTGCATATACCAGCGGTTTATGCTTCCCTGACTGCCAAAGTAATCGGCGAGATGGTAGGTATACCCACTTTCAAGCGATGCTGTCATCCCTTGTGAATTATACGACTCCGAGGGAAGCCCCTCTCCCTTCACTGTATTATCAAACCAGCTATACATTAACCAGCTGTCAATATGGAACCCTGTATGTTCCTCTGCATTCTGATACCACGTGGCATATACACCTGTGTTGTAACCTTTAACCGTCCCATTGGAATCATATCCGCTAAGGTGTGAGCGGGTATTACTATGCTGGTTGGCATAGCCACCCATAACGCCTAAATGGATACGATCGGCTCCATCACTACTCCATTGGGCAATATCCCCACCGATCTGGACAACATATCTGTTCGCCTGCGTTTTAAGTTGCTCACTGCTGTCTCTGAACCGGGTATGCCCACCAACGTTTCGCATCCACATACTGGTGACTTTCTCTTCACCAGAGAGCACATCTGTATATTGCGTTTCACCAAGTCGATCATGCAGCCGCATTACAAACATTGTATTTGCTGCGGCGATGTTTGCCGCGTAACTTCCCCCTTCAGGTCTGAGTACCAGTTTGCCTCCTGGGTCAACCTGTGGCCCTGCGGGTTTCGGCGTATCCGGACCGCCAGGATCAACCGGCAAGCCTGGTGTCACGGGGATTTCCTGAGTTTTACGGTTTGTAAGATACCAGTTACTATTGTTTCCCCCAGCCCCGCGGGCCAGGGAATAATCATAGGCACCAGCAACGATACGCCCGGACTGACTAAAAATGCCTGCAGAATCCCCATTTACCGTGATAAGTTCAATACCATTCACCGTTTCCGCCCCGGCACCTCCAACATTGTTGACACTAACCAAAGTCGTCCCGGATGTATTTCCCTGTACAAGCAATCGATCGGTTGGAGAATTATCATCACCGAGGGCCGTGTTCATGTTAAGAAACCCATCATCACCGATATAATTCTGATTTACTGTAAGCAACTTAAATACATTATCGGAGGTGTAATTAACTGTGCTACTGGCATTTATTAAATTGGTAACGTTCGAGTCAGCAGACATATTCCACAACGTGCCATCTACCAGTGCTAGATTACTTTTCCCTGACGTTGTCAGGATCCTGCCATTTAATGTTGATGAAGATGCATTCAGTTGTGTTGATGCATTGTTTTCGGTCAGTAAAGCCCCTTCCGCTCCGGTTAGCACCGTGTTGGCCACCATGAAAACTGCATCACCACCACTGTTCTGAACCGCCCAACCGGAGGAGGAATTTAGACGTGTGCCTGATAGCGACCAGGATGAAGACTGCTCATTTAATATTGCAGCCCCACTCGCCGTAGTGATGGTCATCCCTGTGAGATTGCTTGTTGTTCCCTGCTGGACGTTATGGACGCCACTTCCGCTACCTGTAACATTGACGTTGACCGATGCTAATGAAATACCCACCGCATCAGTTCCCATTAAAATGCCATCCGCAGTTCCTGACGAATGAACATCACCGGAGCCGGTCATGTTCAGGTTTGCACCCTTACGCAAATGAATACCCGCTACACCATTTTCAGCGGTAATTGAGCCTTGGTTATTCAGAGCGGAAAGTGCCGTGCTACCTTCAACCAGAACCCCGGTGCCGTTAGCCACCAAAATCATATTATTATTATTTAATATACCCCCATCCCGGACAATTACACCTGTATTTTCTCCTATGCTTGTAAGTGAAATGCTGGAATTATTTGTCAGTTCCCCCTGATACTGAGTGATAAATCCAACTGCATCTCTGGCCGCAGACTGGATGACAGCATTATTAGTCAGAGTTGAAGGATAAACTGTACTACCAGGCACTCCTGATATATTGATTTTTCGCCCGTCAACTTGGCCTGCTATAGCACCAGTCCCGTTAAGATTAATAATAGTACCAGATTGAATATTTCCCGATGCACCACCGTCAATACGGATCCCCGTAGCCCCTTCCCCATTAACAGTGAGGACACCGGCATCGGTATTTATGGTCGTATTTAGGCCACTACCAGTAATAATATTAGAATTCCTTCCTGATGCTGTAAGAGATTGCCCATTTCCTGAGAACGAAGCTCCATCCTCAATCCGAAACAATGTAGATCCCGAACTGGCTACATCTAGTTGCTGGGACTGATTGGTAATTGAAGATCCTGCACCATAGATCAGATAGCCTATCTGGTTGCTGCAATTATTGGGGCACCCGAGAGGATCAACTGCTTCATTAAACTCAACCGCCGATCCCACCCCGACATTTACCGTTGCACCTTCTCTGGCCAGCACACCAATACCCCCTTGCCCGGACAAAATAATATCCCCTGCAAGGCTGGCACTGCTGTTTACTCCTTGCGCCCAAACTCCGTAATTTCGGGTACCGCTCGTCGGATCGATACCGCCAGCTACTTCAATCAGACTGCCTGAAACCGATGAGGCAGATGCGGTTCCTGTTGTAGAAATGACTTTCAGCCCCACACCGTTAACACCTGCTATCGTGATATTTCCTGCGTTTTGCACTACGGTTTGTCCGTTGTTTTGAGCAAGGATCCCAGTATTCTGCAGGGGATTATCACCGGCAGCTCCCCGAATGTGGATGGCCCCGTTGTTCACCAGCAATCCCGTTGGTGAAGAGGCTACTGCGGCCATTGCAGTCGCATTTTCGGTTAGTGTGCCAATTTCAATTATGCCGTTGTTTACTGCCTGACCATCACTCAGCAAAATACCATATTGGGGTATAGTATTTGCGATATCAATAACGCTCTCAGGGTTGGCCACATCATATTGTGCAGCACGACCAAGATAAATGGTCCCGGTAGCCATATTCGTGAAATTGCTTGCCCCACCATTTGCAACGATCACTCCCGATATTGAATTACTGAACGATCCATTATTCACACCCGTATTAATGATCCCGGCATTGCTTGCAGTAGACCCGGACTGAACACGTATGCCCCAAGAATCCGGTGAATACCCTTGAAACTGCGTCCATCCTGCGACGTTGATAATGCCGTCATTACTGAAATTACTTCCGATGCCATCTACCGTGACTGTATACGCCTCTCCATACTCATTACTATAATTCCCAGGGCCAGTCGTATCCCAGCCATTTTCAGCAAAATAACCTCCAGAAATGACTCCATTATTGACACCAGTCGAACCACTCCCGATAAACAGTGAATTGAAATGCCCCGATAGTTGAGCTCCCGCTTGAATTTCAGCAGATGCACCATTCACTGCCGCTACACTTGCGCCACGCTGATCAATCTGGCCACCTGTTTGAATAATGGCCTGAGCCCCGGTACCGCTTGCATACATAGAATAATTATTTCCAGCACTCTGAGTAATATCATCACCGGAATTAATGGTATAGCTGTAATTAATGATACGCGATGTAAAGCTTACGGCCTGGGAAAACGCCTGATCGTACGCAGCCTGTGAAGATAATTGACCATTCTGCAACGCATCGATTAGTGCGTTATTATATTGTTGTAGATCAGTTGCATTGCTGACTGTCCATGTTTGTCCGTTAAATCCCGTAAAGGTGCCGGCATACACAGGAATGTCAATCGTCGTTGATTGAGTAGTCGTTCCAGGCGAGGCAACTAGCGCATCCCCCATTAGTATTTTGTTTTTTGATTCCCAGATAAGTGTGCTACCTGCCCCTTGGGCCATTGTCAGCATGGTTTGTTTGGCAGCCATATTTATGGTGTTTACATCTGCGGAAGGTAACTGACCAACGTCGCCAATATTGACGCGTAGCGTCCCATTTTGTACTGTCCCAAACCTAGCATTAATATACTGGTTATCACCAACGTTGGTTGGGGTTTGGGTATTAAGGCCGTTGAATTGCCCCCAATCCGATGTATTAAATGCAGACGAGTTGTATGCGGCAACAACAATGTTTGATCCCGTTACCGGGTCTAAAGTATTAACACCTAATGTTTGTGCTCCTATAAGCAGTCTTTCAAGACCATTCGCTTCAGGATTCAAACTCCCGAGCGTATTAGCCTGAATGCCCCTGTTTCCTGCCTGAATACCAGTTCCTGTGCCAGTCAATGTAATAGCATCTCCTCCAGTGACTGCCGCCGCACCAACCAAGGTATCATTCCCACTGGGGTTATAGTCTGCTGGAATTGAACAGGTATCTCCACTCGTCACAGTGGTTCCGCCGTTGGTACCATCTGACGTATTGCAAGAAGATGACTTAGCTTCAAAACTTATAGGTAGCGATATTAGTAATAAACTAAATACCTTAGCAAAACTATTGGCACTAACCTTTTGAACGTAATCTTTAATTTTACTATAGTTAACTTCGTTCATTTTTCGCTCCCAGTTTCACCCAATTATAATGTCAAAACATTGCAAGATGATTCACACTTAAGATTAGTCTAATCATA